>NZ_JAXFPY010000096.1:0-52017 GCF_034179385.1 Anaeroplasma sp. | reverse complement strand
GGATTATAGTTATATTCAATTGGGCATTTTGTAATATCATAATTACCAGCTCCTTAAGATATCTTATTGTATTACATATTAACCAGCTCTCAGAAATTCACGTGATTTTCCTTTCTATAAACTGGTTCTATTACATCACTTGATCTCTAATATACCAACTCTGTGCAAATTAGGAATTAAAAAGAAAAATATATATGATAAAGAATAAACAAAAACCGGTGATTTCAACAAACTGAATCTCCCTTTTTTTAAGTGTCTACTTTATAGGGTCTATTTTAAGAAACACATCGGTTTTTTTATCTACACACGCATTATTTTAAAGCTTGGTTCTTCCTTACACATTAATTTTTTAAAGAATCAAATTCCAAATTTACAGTCATAATATTATTTTCCTAAGCAAAATTTTGTAAATAGGGCAGTAATAAGCTCATCTGGATTCGCTTCTCCTGTGATTTCTCCCAAAGAATCAAATGCATTTTTAATATCGATTTCAATTAAGGATATATCATATCCATAATCTATAGATTCTAATGCCTGCTTAAGAGACTTCATAGCCTTTTCCATTAATCCCATTTGGCGAGTATTATTTAAATAATTACCATTCATTTGATCAATAGAATCAATCTTTGTAACCTCTTCTATTTTTTCCGCAAGTAAATCTAAGCCTTCCTTATTCTTTGCAGAAATATAAATAATATCATCTAATTTAACCTTAGGAGTTAAATCTATTTTATTCCCTATAATTATACGATTCTTCTTTTTCGTTTCTTCAAGCAATAGCTTATCTACATCATCTAATTCCTTAGATACATCTAATACAAGTAAAACTAAATCCGCTTCCTCCATAGCCTTTTTACTTCTTTCGATACCAATCGATTCAACATAATCTATACTTTCATGAATTCCTGCAGTATCCATTAAATGTAAGGTTACATTACCTAAGGCTAATGTACCTTCAACGGTATCTCTCGTTGTACCTGCATAGCTAGATACAATAGCCTTATCCTCATCTAATAACATATTTAATAAAGAGCTCTTTCCTACATTAGGCTTACCAACAATAGCGGTCTTTATACCATGTATAGCAACGGTTGTGATTAAAGAATTCTTTAATATCTTATCCATGTTTTCAATTAACTTGACTACGATAGGTCTTAAATAATCATGCGTAACCTCAAACGCATCCTCATATTCTGGATAATCTATATTCACTTCTATTTTTGCTAATATATCTAAGATTTCATCTCTAAAGGATTTTATTAAATTCGATGTTTGGCTTCTTAAGGAAGCATTCGAGGATTTTAGTGCTATTTTGTTGGATGCAGAAATTATATCCATAATGGATTCTGCCTGTGTTAAATCCATTTTATGATTTAAGAATGCTCTTTTAGAGAATTCTCCTCTTTCTGCCATTCTAAATCCATTCTTAAGTAAGGTTAATAATACTTGGTTTGTTACATAAATACCACCATGGCAAGATATTTCTACCATATTCTCTCCATCAAAGGATTTAGGCGCCTTATATACTAAGGCTAATACCTCATCTACCTCTTCATCTTGATCCATAATATGACCATAATGAATGGTATGACTTTCTACCTTAGTTAAATCCTTACCCTTAAATATTTTATTTACCAATGGAATTGCATCAGGACCAGATGCACGAATTATAGAGATTGCACCTACACCATAGGGGGTTGCGATTGCACAAATATTATCCACCATGAATATCACCATTCCTCATAAAAGTATGCGTATATTATACATAATTTGTATTATATTTTCAATTTAATGACGCTTTTTATAAATGATAACTCCCATAGTAGCGATACTTAATACTAAGAATCCTCCAATAGATAAGGATAATATTAAGGATAAATTGATATTGTTTTCATTTTTTGCGGGTTCATCAAAGGAAATATTTATATCATGCTCTGTTGAAATAATATCATGCTCAATATCTCCTGTTTCAAATATGATTTCTAAAGGATATTCTCCATCTAATGCATCTAAGCTAAAGCATTCACTATTCACCATAGATCCATCCATAGAATATCCCAAGTTTTGGAATAATTCTACAATTTGCTCCTTTGTTATAGGCTTTCCCTTTTCTGTTAATATTACATATCGCTCAAGCTTAATGATAGGAGCTGTATAATCTCTAACATAAAGATTAAATTTAACAGAAACAGAATTGGATGAAGAATCTTGAACAGAAACCATAAATTGATAAGTACCTATATTCATATAATTATTCTCGTAATCATCTAAATCCTCTATTTGAATAGAATCCCTTATATTACCATCATATTCATCGATAGCTGTAAATAAATTTACTATATCCTCTTTTGTATAATAGGTATGATAATCCGTATTAATAATTCTTCCATAGGCAAGTAGAGGTGGTACATCATCAATTACATAAATACTAAAATCTAAGGATGCCTCATTTTGATATTCCGAATTATCCTTAACGGTTATCCTACATTCATATTCTCCTACAGTATTTTTGTTATTTAAGTAATTTTCTATATCTAGCTTTATTTCTATATTCGATGCATCAGAAATGTCAAAACAAGCCAAAATTGCATCCTCATCTAAAGAATTATTATATCTTGTCCTAATGGTATTCTTTTGAACTATAACCGGCTTTACTAAATCTACAACATCTACAATTACCTTTTGAAGAGTAACATTTTTTGCATCATCATATGCAACAATAGTAAATGTATAGCTTCCTACTCCTGATTCTTGATAATCATAGGTATTATCTATAATTTCATAGCCTGTAGTAGATACATCTATGATTTCTAAGTCCGATACAATTTCATCTATTGTTTGTTTGTTTTGATATCCCATAACGACATGTAAATCATTATCTATATATGCTTCATTAAAGGTATAGGTAATACCAAAAAGATAAGAATAGGAATAACATGAGATATCCGTAAATGCATTATAATCTACGATTTGTTCATCGTTTAATAGAATATAAACATTATCCCCTTTTTCGAATTTTGCTGATGCATCATGAAATAGATAAGGAAAATTGATTTCCTCATCCTTAATTATTTCACAGGATAAATCATCAAAGATATCAACAGAGTAAAATAAGGTATCATCCAAATAATCCTCGATTTTAATTAATAGTCCATCCTTATAGGTTTGATATTCCCATATCGTATGATCTACACCTAATACCTTACCTGGCATTTCATAAGAGACAACTCCATCACCTACATGATTTCCTACATAATAGCAAATATGTTCATAAGCTTCCTCCTCAGAAGAATATAGTCCTCTCATCGCGTTAAAGGAGCTTTGCATAGAAATGGGCTTATAATCTCCATGTTCAACGATTCCTGCCTGTACAGGTAGCATAAAAAGAATAGATATAAATACAGTAAAAATAATTGCAATACTTAAGGTTAATTTTGTTTTCATTTGTTATCACCTTTTTTTCCTTTCACTAAATAAATAGTCAAAATCAAAAAATTTTTTTCACGAAAAAGAAAAAAATCTGCAAAAATTTGCAGATTTTACTTCTTTTGTTCACTTACGAACTCATAAAGGTCTATAGCTTCACTCTTTTTTACTGTTGGCTCTAAGGATACAACTCTTACTGTTACAATCTTATTTCCAAACTCAATAGTGATTAAATCTCCAACCTTCAATTCCTTAGAGGGCTTCGCTGGCTTATCATTCACTAAAATTCTTTCTGCTTCAGCAACCTCTTTCGCTAGAGTTCTTCTTTTTATTAATCTAGAAACCTTAAGATATTTATCTAGACGCATGCTTATTCACCGTCATTATCTTCTTTTGGAGCTAAAACGATATGATCATCAATATTGACTTCCTCTGTCTCAATTGAATCCTCTACACTAGCGGATTCTTCCTTTACTTCCTCATTTGGAGTTACTTCCTTAGGGGAAACGCCTGGTGCATATTTTTCATCACACCATGCTAAATGGCCTGTTGCAACAATTTCATCAATATCTCTCTTGTTAATTGTTTCAACCTTAAGAAGATATTCAGCAATGTTTGTTAATAATTCCATATTGGAAGAAATAACATCCTTAGCTCTTTCATAGCATTCTTCAATGATTCTTCTTTGTTCACGGTCAATTTCAAGTGCTACCTGATCAGAGAAATTCTTTTCCTTTAGGTAATCTCTACCTAAGAATACAGAACCACCCTGCTGCTCATATTGAACAGGACCAAGCTCACTCATACCATATTGAGTAACCATGCTTCTAGCAATGTTTGTAGCATTTTGGAAGTCGTTTGATGCTCCAGTTGAAACCTCGTTAAATACTAATTCTTCAGCAACTCTACCGCCTAAGAAGCCTGTGATCGTTTCAAGCATTTGCGTTTTTGTATGGAAGTAGGTTTCTTCCTTTGGCATCATTAAGTTATATCCACCAGCCTGACCTCTTGGTACAATCGTAATCTTTTGTACCTGGCTTGCGTTTTCAAGCTTAATACCAATTACGGCATGGCCTGCCTCATGGTAAGCAACTAGCTTTCTTTCCTTCTCCGTATACTTCTTGGATTTCTTTGCAGGACCCATCATTACACGGTCTGTTGCTTCATCAATATCTCTTGGAGTAATGACCTTACGGTTATCTCTTGCTGCAAGTAGGGCAGCCTCATTTAATAGATTCTCTAAGTCTGCACCAGAGAAGCCTGGAGTTCTTTGTGCAACATCTCCAAGTCTTACATCAGGAGATAAATGCTTATTTCTTGCATGAACAGCTAAAATAGCCTCTCTACCTCTAACATCTGGATTAGAAATAGTTATTTGACGGTCAAAACGACCTGGTCTTAAAAGTGCTGGATCAAGTACATCAGGACGGTTTGTTGCAGCCATAATGATAATTCCTGTATTACCATTGAAACCATCCATTTCAACTAATAGCTGGTTTAATGTTTGTTCACGCTCATCATGTCCACCACCTAAGCCGGCACCACGCTGTCTACCTACAGCATCAATTTCATCAATAAAGATAATACATGGCGCATTTTCCTTAGCTGTTTTAAACATATCACGAACTCTAGATGCACCAACACCAACGAACATCTCAACGAAATCAGAACCAGAAATCGAGAAGAATGGTACTCCTGCCTCTCCTGCAACTGCCTTCGCAAGTAATGTTTTACCCGTTCCTGGAGGGCCAACTAGGATAACACCCTTAGGTACTCTAGCACCAATTTCATTATATTTTCTTGGGTTCTTAAGGAAGTCAACGATTTCAACCATTTCTTCCTTTTCCTCATCACAACCAGCAACATCCTTAAATGTAACACTCTTTCCTTTCGATAGCTTTGCTGTAGATTTTGCAAAATCAAATGCTCCACCAGCTCCACCCTGAGACTTCATAATTCCTCTAAATAGGAAGAAGAAGATTACACCCATAATAATATATGGTAGGAAGCTAACTAATATAGATAGCCAATAATTATTTGATGCAGGTACGATATAGAATTTATATCCTGCATTATCTTTGATAAGCTCTTCTAATATAGTACTTGTAACATTTATACTAAAGGATACCTTATTCCCCTCTGCGTTAATATATGTACCAGATAAGCCATACATTAAATAATTGTCTCCACCAACAGGTGTTGCACTAATGGTATCTGTAACCTTACCATTCTTTAATGCAGTAACAAATGTTTGATAATCTAAATTCTCTGGATTCTTTGTAGTAAATCCACGAATTAAAAAGAAAATAGCAATAATTAATATGATGACCACAAGAATAAAGACAATGTCAAACTTACGTCTTGACTTTTTTTCTTGAGGCTCTTTGTTGTTATTATTCTGCATAATGACCTCCTTACTTTGAATAAACTTCTTCTTTTAAAACACCAATATATGGTAAATTTCTATAGTGCTCATTATAATCTAAGCCATATCCTACTACGAATTCATTAGGTACAAGTCCGCCTACATATGCAGGTGTGATATCTACCTTTCTACCTTCTGGCTTATCTAATAATACACAAATAGTAACAGATTTTGCTCCAGCGTCCACTAGCATTTTTCTAACATTGGCTAATGTTCTACCTGTATCTAGGATATCATCAATTAAGATGACCTCTCTACCTACTACCTCTGGTAATCCACCCTTTACTGTTACAACTCCTGTAGATTCAGTACCTGAATAAGAGGAAACCTTCATATATTCTAGGGTACAATCGATATCTACATATTTTAATAAATCAGACATAAAAGGAATACATCCCTTTAATAATCCTATAAATAATGGATTTCTATCTTTAAAATCTTTAGAAATCTGTGTTCCAAGCTTTTCAACGATATGCTTAATTTCAGTCTCAGAAACACTAACCTTTTTGATATCATCATTCATCATGATTTAAAACCTCACAGACTAAATAAATATCTCCACTATTCTTTTGTTTTGAAACAAAATCACTTTTGGCATAATCATATACCCAAAGTATTTCTCCATTTCCATTTTCTATAATAGGAATAGATAATCTATCTTCCTTTGGCACCTTCTTATCAATTAATATTCTTGATACCTTTTTTGTACCAACAGCTAAGTTTATACTATCCCCTTTTTTCTTATATCGAATGGAAAGAGGGAATTCTAAAACATTATAGCATAGTTTAATCGATTTTGTACAAATATTATTATGTGAATTTGTGAAATAAAACTTATACTTCCCGATCATAATGATATCATCTTTATTCATCTTATAGCTGATATCGTTATTTACAACTTCTTTTTTGATTTTTCCTATAGTATAGATTCTAGAAAACACATAATCTCCTTCAAGATGAATCGTCTTTGTACCATGATTATCCTCCATTAAAGATAATATATTTAATACGATTTCTTTATTCTTGCGAATATTATATTTTTCTAGCATTAATGCAATAATATCCTTCTTTAATGCGATATCTAGCTTATTGAATGAATCCACTATTAAAGAGTCCTTATTTTCCTTTAAATATGCTTTACTTAAGCTTCTAATAAATTGGAAGGCCTCATGTGCTTGAATGGAATATTCTTCAAATTTTTCGCCAACAGATGGTGATTCCTTCTTAAGAAGAGGCACAACATGATGTCTTATTCTATTTCTTAAGAAATCATCCTCCTGATTGGATTTATCCTCAAAATATATTAAATTATTCTTTTTTGCATAAGAATAAATTGATTCCTTATCTACACAAAGTAGTGGTCTTATAATCTTATATTCTCCATCATCGTTTACAATTGCAATACCACCATAGCCATATAAATTAGATCCTTCCATGATCTTCATCAATACCGTTTCAATTTGATCATCTTGATGGTGTGCGGTTGCAATAATATTCGTATCATATTTTTTGCATAGACCTCTAAAGAAATTATATCTTGCGTTATGAGAATCATTATGGAAATTATCCATTCCATCATAATGGTATTCTAAGAGCTCAAAGGGAATATTTAATTCATTCGCAAAATTACGCATTGCATCTTCTTCTGTTTCTGATTCTATTCTTTTATGATGATTAACATGAGCTAATATTACTTTATAGCCTAATTTATATAATACATATAAAAGACAAACAGAATCCGCTCCACCAGAGCATGCAACAATGATTGGCTTATCAATTATTAAATTGTTTTCCTTTAAAAAGCTTGCAATAATATTATCCATAATCCTCTTTTTCAATGGTCATCAGGATTCATGAGAGTCTTTTTCTTCTTCCTTTTCATAAGATACGATATCTAATACGTCACCACGTAAGTCCCAATCCTGATTTGCGCCTACCGCAAATTTAACACGAACCACTTGATTTTCCTTCCCCTTTAATTCGCTCGCATAATTTTCACATTCTGGTGTAATTGTACCAGCAAAATAATATTTGAATGCTGCACCATTATCTCTATAATGAATATCCTTTAATGTATATAGCCCATATTGGTTTACAGATACATGGGCATCAAATTCATATACATTACCAACGGCTTCTTTTCCTAAATTATAAATTTCCTCTACTGTTTTTGATGTATCTACCGCATCCCAGGATGGCTTATTATTTCTTGATATAATCGTTAAATTATATGGATTATATACCTGTGGGGTATTAAATCTTACACTTCTTATACCAGAAACATAAATCTCATCACCAATTTCAACATCCTCTGCCATATTACCATACACATACATTGTACCAGTAGAATCCGTAACATAAAATCCTGCACGATATTCTGGATGATCACCAGAAGCGTATAGGAAGGCAGAAACAATTCCGTGCATAGAAACCTTAGAACCAATAGGGGACTTTAATACTTCTTCTATATTAATAGAATCATCCTCTTCAGCCGATACTGTGATTTCAAAATCTCTAGATACCATAGCATCTCTTAAAAATGCGGATGCTGTAAGAGTAACGGTTTTATCTATACCACCCTTTGGATGGTATACTCTTGCGGTTCCACCAGAGAGGTGTAAAACCTTGTCATCTGAGGATACCCAATTAATTACGATATCATCGATAAAGGTGTCAAGCAAGAAAGTATCTTCTGGTTCTTCTGGTAGCTCGATAGAATTCAAAGTGTTTTTTAATAATATTTCATCAACAGATTCAATTCCTTCATGAAAGCCTAAGTATCTTTCTTGTGCACCAAAGGTATTTTCTTTATCTTCATTACGCAGAGATGACATTGCGGTTTGACCTATGGTAGCTAAAGCCGCTAAGGCTGCAGCTAGACGGTTTTTAACCTTCATATAATCACTCCTCGTATTCAATTTTTGTTAAAGCAATGGTAAAATAATTTGCTTCATATCATATTATACAATAAAATCACAACTATCTAAAGGAAACTTTTGTTGAATTTTGTCGCAAAAAAAGGGCTCCGAACCCTCAGAACCCTTAATTTGTTATTTCATTTTTCTCAAATAATTTTTCTCAAATTACCTATTAAGCAATCTTAGTATAAGTAATTACGATAGAAGCAATTCTAAATTGAGATGTGCTTGTATTCGTAATTACTACAGATTTTACATTTTCTGCCTCAGCAAAGTTAACTGTGTCAGTAGTATGATCTTTAGATATTGCTGCAATTGCAGTAGTATTAACTGTAGCTGTAGCACCAGTCTTTGATGTATCATATGTTAATACAACACTATCAATTCTATATCCTTCTACACAAGAAATGGTCATTACATTAGCGCTATCTGCATGTCCGTATAAACGAATAGAATTTTTATATAAAGCAGGCTCTTTTGCGCTTCCCTTTGTAAATTTGATATCAAAAATAGCTGTATCTAATCCTAAGACATCTGCATAATCTTTATCTATTATTTCTGCCTTCAATGTTGTAGCTGTATCAGAAGTGTATGCAATTGTCTTTGTCTTTGTTGCAGAAGCCTTCTTAACTGTTACCTTAACTTCTTTAGAAGTAGTTTCCTCACCCTTAGTGATAGTTGCAACTAAAGTAACATTTTGATCAACATCCGTTTGTGTTGCAGTTAATTTGTTATCTGTAATAGATACTGTTGCAGTGTTTCCACCCTTAACTGCCCAAGAAATAGCTACATCATTATAAACAGTACCAGCTGTTGCTAACTGACGATTTACAACATTGTCTTGGATGTCATCTAAATCAGTTAACTCTCTTGCAGTCATCATAACCTTCTGAGCATCCGTTGCTTCAAGTTTTGCATGGATTGTAGCAGAATCTCTAGCTGTTTCCTTTGTACCATTATATACTGTATATTTTCCGGATACCTGAATTACATCACCAACTTTAATGCCTTTGTAATTAAGAGGTGATCCGGCTACAACTGCACCATAAACCTCAAAATCATTTTCACCATCTGTAATCCAGCAGTATGGAGTAGATGCTGTTGCGTTAATGCTTGCTACGACACCTTGGATATAAATATTTTCGCCTTCTGTTGCTGCTGCAATTGCAGCAGTTACATCTAAGAACTCTATTGGCTGAACGTCAACAGAGAAATTCTTAACAACAGATGCATCACCACAAGTTAATGTAACCGTGAAATTTAATGTTGTTGGAGCGTCAACTGTATCGAAAGTAATCTTGCCACCATCAATTGTAGCACCTTTTGCAGATGTTAATGCATATACTGCCTTAACATCCTCAAATACACCACCAACTGTAGGTAATGTAATAGTTTCACCAGAATCAACCTTTGACTTTAGTGCTGATTCGATTTTCGGTAATTCATATTTAACTTTTTCTTCTTTTGTCTTTGTTAATGGAGTTGCTAAATATAAGTTTCCGATATACTGGTTAGCACCTGAAAGGTAAGATGTCTTAGAAGCTGAAATTGTATTATAGTTATTATATGTACCAAAGAAATAATCTGTTGTGCCAGCAGTTGCCTTCCAACAATGTAATTCTGTATCATATGTCCAATAGAATGCTTTATCAGCAAAATCTAATTTACCTGCAGATGTTAAGGATAAATACTTGCCGTTTGCAAATTTGAATGCATACTTGCCTTCGCTTGCCTCTGCAGTAACTGTTGTTGCTTCATAAGCATTAGGAGTTGTATTTAATCTATTAGAACCAATTGTACCATTAGCATATAAAACCTGTCCTAATGAATTCTGCTTTAATCCTAAGAAGTAAACCTTATCTGCTTCAGGAGCAGTAACTTCCATATTATCTGTTTGATAACGTGGCTTATTCTTAATTGTTAATTCAACAGTCTTTGTATCCACTATTGTATCACAAGTGAATGTAACAGTAATAGTAACTTTTGTATCCGCATCAACAGAAAGGATTGTTAACTTATTTTCATTAATTGAAGCGATAGGTGATTCTGTTGTATAAGAAATTGCAACCTCAGCAAATGTAGCACCATTTGTATCTAAAGTATAAACACCAAATTCATCAATTCCTAGTTTGAAATCTTCCTTTTCCTTAGCTACCTTTTCTTCTACTGTAGTAAGTCTTGTATAAATCTCAATTTCCTTAGAATAAGAAACATCATTCTTAGTTGCACGAATTGTAACCTTGATCGTCTTTTCTTCTGTTGTTGGGGTAATAGTAAATACATTACCTTCCAAATTACCTAATTCAGATGCTACGATATCAAGAGTAACGCCTTCAGCAGTTGTAATTGTAGTCTTATCTAAATTGAATACCTCAGTAATTGTATCTGGGAACTTATCTAAAGCAGCAAATACTGGATCAACTAAATCCTTTAATTCACCTAAGGATGCATTTGCATCATCTGAGGCCTTAGTGAATGTAGTTTCATCAGAAACATAAATGCAATAACCATTATAGTTAGATAAAATACCAGTTACGTTAACGAAATCGCCAACCTTAAGTGTCTTAACCTGAGATGCAGCAGCCTTAGCAATATCACCATCTAATGTTGCAGCATACTTAGATAATTGAACATTTACTCGTACGCCAGCCTTCTCTAATGTAGCAAGTACACCACCGCTCTTAGCTGTAGTTGTAGCATCAATTTCAACAACCTTCCAAGAAGTAAGATTTACTCTTTGACCAGTATGATACATTAATTCCTTATCGCCCTGGCTATATCTTACGAATAATTGATCTGCTGCAAGACCATTAGTAACTAATGCTAATTGATCTGCAGTAAGTGCAGGAAGCTCAGTAGATACCTTAACGATATTTTCCTTGTTCTGACCAACCTCAATTAAGCCATTGTATTCTGTAGACTTACATGATGGAATTTCAACAGCTGTACCAATAGCTAAGCTATCCCAAGTTGCTTGATCACAATAAGCACGGTATACATAATAACCACCCTCTAAAGTCTGGTCTACAATGTATAAATAACCATTACCATAGCTTGCATCATAGCCTGCCTTATGTGCAACATATCCCTTTAATGTATATGCTTCAGCACCTGGATCATCATAGAATGTATGTAATAATTCTAATGCAGTTCTTTCATGGAATACATTTAATCTATAATTACGAGATAAAGTCTCGCCCTTATATGTAAATTCTGCCTTAATTTGAGCTTTTTCTCTCTTTGCCTGTTGTACAACATGGATAGTCTTTCCATCTGCATCAACACTTAATAATTCCTTTGAAGAATCAGGAATGCTCCAAGCGATTGTAACGTCTTGATTATTAAATTTGAATGAAGTTGGAACTTCGAAATCTTTCTCAACTGTTCCACCATTATAAGCAAATGTAAATGAATCAATTGCATCAGAAACAGAATATGGATTAACTAATACAGTAAACTGTCTTTGAGCCTCACCACCTGCAAAAGTAATAGATGCAGTTAAAGTAACAGTAACAGCTTTGTCTTCTGGTCTTGAAACGGCTCCTGTGAAAGCACCCTTTGCCTCATCAATAGTAGTACCAACCTTGACTAATTCACTATCAGATTCCCAATGAATAGTAACCTGAGTCTCACCGCTTGCTAAGTAAGCAGGAAGTGAAACATCACCAGTTACAGCAGTGCCATCAGCCTCAAAAATTAAATTAGCTAATAATTTCTTTGCTGCTTCATTGACTGAATCGTCAACTGTAGTTGTTGGCTCTGGTGTAGTAGTTGTAGGCTTTTCTTCTGTTGTAGTTGGGTCTGCTGGACCATTACATGAAGCTAAAGCAAATACACCGACAGCTGCAACTCCTAATGCAGCACGCGATAAAAATTTCTTCATTTTAAATATTTCCTCCTAAACCTTTTTTATATAATATTATTTAAAATTAAAGTTTTGATAACGTAATACATGGATTATTTTACTTCCATCTTCTTCTTGAATACCCGTTGTAGAGAATTTCTTTCCAACTAAAGATGTTGGATTAAATCCTTCCTCAACCGTAGTATAGAAGGTAAAGGTTTCAGTTTCATAATCATCCTTATTAAAGTTATAAGTATTTACAGTTGTTGCAGTGATAGTTAATGTAGTTCCATCTACGGTTGCTGTAGCTACTGTTGCATCCTTATATAATGTCTTTTTTTCAATGTAATCCCTATATTCAACATTAGAATTAAATTGCATGTAATAATTTTTTTCTTTACGAGTTAAGTAATCTCCACCAGTTTGCATTGGAACATAGGTAATACCAGAAACCTGGTATGAGCTACCATAGAATTGAACTGCTCCAGTGAATGTATATAAGCTTCCAACCTTAATGTATTTTGTTGCAGTAGAGCTTGTATATCCAGTATATACATTTATTGTGTATTGATTACCTTCTGAATCATAATCCGTTACCTTCCATGTATATGTTCCAGAACCAGAAATCTGAACGCTTGAAACATATCCATCAAAGCTTACCTTTTTACCAACACCCTCTTCGCTATCATAATAATTACTAAAATTATCATGAAGCTCCTTTACAGTAACATATTCTGCATCCTCAGAAAAATATGGGTCTTCTTCGTTACTCCAAATATGAAGAGGAACTTTTCTTGCAAAGGATTGAGCATTCTCGAAATAATCAAAATATGTATCTTCTACTAATGCTTTAGATTTTGAATAACCATTTTCAACAATTTCAAGATTCAAATTCTTCCAGCTTGAATCTGCTGTTTCCTTATACCAAATGTAAGCTAGATATCTAGAACCATATGAGTCTACTACTGGAGGAGTTTTAGATCCTTCTAGTAATAATGCATAAGCACTCTCTAGCTTCTTCTTCGTGTATAAAGAAGCACTTTTTCCCCATTTTTCAACACTACCAGTAGATTCTGGTGTATCTACGGAATAAAAACGAATCGTTACGGATTCACCACTATACTTACACTTGAAATTAGCAGTATCGCCATCGGTTGCATTTTGTAATGTAACCTCTTCTATACCATCGGTAAGGAACTTTGATGCATCACTATAGCTCTTTGTAAGCTTCAATGTCTTTGTAATATCATCATAATTATCCTTTGGAACAAAAGCAGTTGATGTAGAGGTTGGCTCTACTGTTGTTGTCTCTTGTGGTAATTCTGTTGTAGTTTCTGTTGTGGTAGGAAGTGGTTCTTCCTTTGTTGTTGTAGGACTAGATTCTCCACAGCCAACAAGGCCCATGCCTGCAGCAAGAGTTGCTGCAGACAATGCCAAAAATTTAAATATTTTTTTCTTCACTTTTACTTACCGCCACAAGCCTTGTAAGCATCTGTTAAAGCATCTGCTCCAGTCTTCTGACCACGAATTACGTATAATAATGCAGCTTCCATCTGGTCTCTGGCTGTTGAAGAACCACTGAATGCTGGAGATGTATAGAATCTGTCGCTCATTGTTGCAGCAACACCTGCAGTAACAGCAACGATGGAATCACCCTCTAAGAACTCTGCATAATCTGGGATTTCAAATGTACTAAGTCTAGTTGGGTTATAACCTGAAGTCATAGAGAATGCTGCTTGGAATTTAGCGTCCTCAAGGCACTTTACGAATTCCCAAGTCATTAGCTGTCTTTCTGTCTCGTTCTTAGCTTCAGACTGGAACATAACTAAAGATGGACCCTGAGAAATTGCTGCAGCATTAACTGTACCATCTGCTTGTTTAGATCCTGGCATTGGAGCTACACCCCAATGGAAAGCATCTGTTCCTTGGTGAGATGCTCCACCAGATGAACCAATAGAGAATACTGTTCCACCTGCTTCTGGACCCTTAGTGAATAATCCGGATGTATATCCACCATTTTCCGTTTGAGTTGTGAAATAATACTCTTGATACTTATCGTATAAGTCATCTAACCAAGCTGCAACCTTTTCGTTGTTGAATAGATAATGAGGCTCGCTAGCTGAAGTATAACCCCAACCGTTTTGTTCTGCCATTGTGATTACCCAGTTTGCTTCTGAGTCATATCCTAAAGGAGTACAATCAGGATACTTATTAACTAAAATCTCACAAGCATCCCAAAGCTCATCCCAAGTTGAAGGAACCTTTTCAATACCTGCATCCTTTAATGCATCCTTATTATAATATAGAACTTCGGTTGACTTTACGAATGGGAATGTTAAGATATCTCCATCCTTGTAACCATAATTAGAATATGCACCATAGTTTGTAGCAAATCCTTCCTTATAGTAACCCTGAACGAAATCAGCGATTTCTGTAGCAGTATAACCAATAGCTTCACCATTTAATGTACCTGTAGCATTTACATAATCGCTCATATCAACTACCTTACCAGTCTTTAAATACTGTGCAACGTGGTCAGCATAGCAATATGCTAAGTCTGGCTGATTACCTGCAGCTAGACCTGCGATACATCTAGAACGTACATCGTTATATCCACCGATTTGAGAATGCTCAATTGTCCAATCAGGATATTTTGCATTGAATGCATCAATGGCAACCTGTAAAGTTTCTTGTAAGGAATCACCCATTGTATGATAGAAAACAATCGTCTTATCTTCAGCATTTCCAGAAAAATCTGAAGTTTTTAAAGCAGCAGTTAAATCTACTGTCTTGTCCTCATGCATACCTTCCTGAGGTTCTTGAACCTCTGTTGTTGTTGTGCCAGGATCTACTTCTGTTGTAGTTTCACCTGGATTTTGTGTTGTAGGACCTACTTCCTCACCGCAGGATGCTAAAGCTACTGATGCTAAACCAGCTAATGCAGCAACACCAAAATAAATCTTTTTCATTTTTATTTTTTCTCCTTTTATTTTTTATTTTTAAAATACGTTTTATTACGTAATTTTTAACAATTTTAGCCTTTTGTTCCACTCTTAGATACACCATGCATGATGTATTTACGGAAGAATAGGAACAATACAAATAGAGGCATAGATACTAAGCATGCAGCACACATACGTAAAGTTGTAAGTGACTCAGACTTAGCCCAAGAGCCTACCCCAGTTAATGGATATAATGTTCCATCGTTTGTAAATCCTGATGTCATCCAGTTAGAAATCAAATGATAATCCTGTGTATTAACTAACTGTGGCCAAATATAGGAATTCCATGTAGCGATGAATTTTAATAGAGTAACAGAAATAAGTGTAGGTGCAGCAAGTGGGATCATTACCTTAACTAAGAATGCCATTTTGCCACATCCATCGACTTTAGCCGCTTTATGAAGCGATTCAGGTATCGATTTAAATGTATTTCTTAGCAAGTATACATAATAAATACTTACTAGGAACGGTAAAATCATAACAATATATGTATTCGACCAGCCAAAATTAGAAACTGTTACATAATTTGTAATTGTATATAATTCACCAGGAATCATCATGGTTGCAAGCATTAAGGAGAATAGGATACCCTTTCCCTTAAATTCAATTCTTGCTAGAGCGTAGGCTGTAAGAATAATTACAACTACGCCCAATAGTGTAGATACAACACCAATTAATATAGTATTGAATAGTGGCTGTCCAAAGCCGTTTGTTTCGCTTGTCAGCATATAAGAATAATTCTGCCACTTAAATTCTCTTGGGAAGAAGGTTGGCTGAGTTAATCTATATTCATCCTCTGTCTTTAGGGACGAAATAATCATCCAATAGAAAGGCAAGAACGCTAAAACAGCACAAATCGTTAAGAAAATATAAGCAACTGCAGCCTTAACAATATCTAACCTTTTTTGTTTTCTTTTTTCTTTTTCAATATCAAGACCGGTTTTTTCTGGGCTTGCTTTTTTGTTTGTAGCTTCCATCATACCCCTCCTTAATAATGAACTTTCTTTTTACTTACGTACATATTAATTGCCGTAAATATCATAATTATACCGAACAGCATCAACGATCCCGCCGCGGCGTAACCCGTTTGATTATTTTGGATACATGCATAAACATAACCTACCATGGTACCCATTTCACCACTGTTCATCTTTGCATCCCAAATACCAACGATAGATGAATAAGCCTTTAAACCACCCATCATACCTGTAACAATTAAATAGGATAGCATTGGTGAAATTAGTGGAACCGTTACTTTGAATAATGTGGTAGCCTTAGAAGCACCATCCACCTTAGCTGCATCATAGTATTGCTTATTAACATTCTGAAGTGCACTAAATAAAATCAAAATCTTAAATGGTAGACCAGACCAAATAGAATAGATGACAACAACCAATCGGTTACCCCAGGTATTTCCTGTTGATAGCCAATCCTGCCAATGTCCACCAAAGGCCATGATTATATCATTAACTAAACCGTAGGATGCTGTACCATTATCTCTCATTCTCTTTGTACCAATGACATCAAAGAATGTAGCGAATACTGCACCCATGGATAATGCGTTCGTTAAGTATGGTAAGAATAATACCGTTTGATATAGCTTTTGAAGAGGCTTAATCGAATTAAGCGCAACTGCAATTAATAATGCTAAAAATGTAGAAATAGGAACAGAAACAATTGCGAAGAACAATGTGTTATCTAATGCTCTTAAAAATTGCATTCCGGTTGAACCAGTTTCGTTTAGAATAACTGCACGGAAATTGTCAAAACCAATCTTTGTATTCTGTCCAATTACTCCTTGCTCAAAATGCTCTAAGAAAGCAGCAACGAAGGAATTCACAATTGGATAGAAGGTAAATATAGCCATTAGAATAACTGCAGGTAAAACGAATAGCCAACCACCAATAGTATCTCTAGCTACTCTTTTTATGTGGTTCTTTCTTCTTCTTTTTCTTTCGTTTGCTATTTCCTCTTCTCTTGAAGCATCATTAACAATAATTCCATTTTCCACTATCTCAACCTCTCTTCCGTTTCGCCATCGAACAAGAAGAACTTATTAGGCTTTAAATTGAATTTTAATGAGGTTGCTCCTTCAGGAAGCTTTAAATCCGCTTCAACAATTGTACGAACGGTTGGCTTAACGGATTCCTCATGAACAGAAACGATTGTTTTATCTCTGCCCATTACTTCAACATGATTGGTCTTCAAAGATAATACACCATTTGGATCATAGATAAAGCCCTCAGGACGAATACCAACAAATATCTTAAATGTCTTTGTTTTAATTGCTTGCTCAAGGTCAGCAATCTTTGTAACCATATTTTCGTATTCAGCTTCTTTAGCTTTTAATTCAACAAATAGCTTCTTATGAGCCTTTTCAGCCTTCTCTTTTTCCATACCAGCTGTTTTTTCATCATATAAATTCTTGATTGCAAGATAATCATTGTGCTTAGCTTCAACCTTATCCTGAAGTGCTTTTATATTCGCTGTATATTTTTCAGTTAAATCCTTATCATAATCTGCAATTTTTTCGTTTCCAATATATACTCCACCATCATGAATATATCCTGTAAAAATGTTAATTGGTGGTGTACCTAAGAAGTTTGCAACGAATAGATTTGCAGGATCATCATAAATAGCCTGTGGCTCACCAATTTGCTGAACTACACCAAGCTTCATAACAACCATGATATCACAAATGGACATTGCTTCTTCCTGGTCGTGTGTAACGAATACCGTAGTAATACCAGTTTCAACCTGGATTCTCTTGATTTCCTCACGAGTTTGTAAACGTAATCTTGCATCTAGGTTCGATAGAGGCTCATCTAACAGCAATACGTTTGGCATCTTAACTAGGGCTCTCGCAATCGCAACTCTTTGCTGCTGTCCACCAGAAAGCTCAGATGGCTTTCTTCCCATTAGTTCTTCAATCTGAACTAATCCTGCAACCTCTAGTGCTCTTTGCTTTGCCTCTTCCTTAGGAATTCTCATATTTGTTAATGGGAACATAATATTTTGTTCTACAGTCATATGAGGATATAAGGCATAATTTTGGAACACAAGTCCAATACCTCTTTTTTCTGGTGCTAAATCTGTAACATCATCATCACCAAAATAAATACTACCGCTTGTTGGCTCTTCAAGTCCAGATAGCATAAATAGTGTTGTTGACTTACCACATCCAGAAGGACCTAATAAACCAACAAGCTTTCCACTAGGAATTTCAATACACATGTCGTTTACTGCAGTTACTTCATGCTCTGTTTTCTTTCTAGCGGGGAAGATTTTTGTCAAGTTATTAATAGTAATCTTCATTTTAACTACTCCTCTTTTTTGTTTTCTTTTTCTTCAACCAGATTATTTTCATTCTCTAAAGCCTTTTTCATGCTTACCTCAACATTCATTTTAAAGCCTCTAACGGATAAGAATTTTGGTAAATTCTGTGATACATAGCCTGGAGCCTCAAGCCATGCATTTTTATAAACACCCGCATGTGTTCTTTGTGTTACCGTATAATTATTATCCTTTGTAAAAATCATGTTGATTTCATCCGATTCATTATGGTAATGAATCGTCATGTTTACTAAACAATCCTCTGGCACCTTAAGGGTAACCGTAAGCATTGTATAATAGTCTGTACCATAAACCTCTTCAACAGGTTTTGGTTCTTCTTCTTTTCCCGTCTTCTTGCGAATCTTTTTAATGATAAATGAGACAAATCGAATGATAAATCTTTGTCCAACCAAGAAATCAGCTAATATGTAAATACATATGAAATAGATTAATACAATGATTGCTCCCTTTTTCGCCGCAATACCTGTTTCTTCTTGATAGCTGCATTTCTCATAATTTTCACTCGAAGACAAGAAATCCTTTTGTAAATCTACAAGCCTCAAATCCGTTGAATCTGTATTGTAAACGTCCTTAAACTCTTTTAATCTTTGATAAAAAACATTACTAAAATCAAGATTTAATCCATCTACCTTTAAGAATACCTTACCTTCAGCATCAATGAAGGTAATATTATTGATGTTTTCAGAAAGTCTTTTTTCTAGAATTTCAAAATAGATGTAATTATATTTCACAAGAGTTAAAACATTATCAAACATTTCATCCCTATTCGTGTCATAGCCTAAAAGCTCAATCTCAGCATTCTTTTTTAAACCATCCGCTGTCCCCTTACCAGATTTATAATCCTCATCATGGTTGACAACTAATTTCGTTTTATTATTTTGAAGCTTATAGGTATTATATTTTCCACCAAGCTTATACAAAAAGCCAGAATAGGCAAAATATGCATTGTCATTTTGCTTTTTATCCTCTTCTTGGTTATCGATAATGACTAAAGTTCTAAATAGCACAATGCCATATCCATCATCATAGACACGTTCATATGCAATTTCTTTATCGTCATAACCAGCCAATAGATTTACACTTCTTGCAAATTCACCATTGTTTAGGTAATCCTCTATATGCCCAGGTAAATCCACAGTCATCAAAAGGCCGGGCAACACAAAAGCAAGTAGAATACCAATTCCAAGTGTGAAAATGTAATAAATTACTTTTATAAAAATTTTCAACTTCTTATTCATTTTTGATTTACCTACATTTTATTTTTCAGCAGGTGCTTATTCGTCTTTTTTCTCTTCAGATTTCATGAAATCATCCATCGCAACCTTTGAATCTTGTGGCTCTAATTTAGATTCTTGGTTGATTTCTTCTTCAGATAAAGCATTCGCTACAGATTCTTCTTTTTCCGTAGGATCTACCTCCGCAGCAACGCTTTTATCTTCGCTTTTAGAATCAACAGAGATATTTTCTAAAAGCTCATCTTCTTGGTTTTGTCTAAATAAGGTTTCTCTTCTTGCCAAATTCTTTCTAGCCTCAGCAAATTGCTTACGCTTAAATACCGGAATTAGGAAATATATGATCACAATTAAGCCAATTATGATGCCACATATAACAAAGAACCAGATGTCGACCGTTTTAAAACCATGCAATAAAAACATAAAATCACCTCGATGTTCTCTATAGTATAAATTATAATTTATATTGTCAAATATTACAACAAATTTTTCAAAACGTTTTCATAAAAACCTTGTTTTTGAATGTAATTTATCAAAAGATTAAAATCGTGAAATAATATAAGAAAAACTGCACACTTTTTCTACTTGTTTTTATACCCAAATATTATATAATAACCCCGAGGATGTGAGAAAATGAGCGAACTTTTAGCCCCAGCCGGAAATATGGAGGCATTAATTGCCGCTGTATCGAATGGCGCAGATGCCATTTATTTAGGTATGAACCGCTTTGGTGCGAGAGCCTATGCGAATAATTTTAGCCTTGATGAGCTTAAAGAAGCTCTTAACTATTGCCACCTAAGAGGTGTAAAAATATATGTTACTATGAATACTATTGTCTTCGATAGTGAGCTTAAGGATGCATATAGTCAAATTGATGAATTATATAAAATTGGGGTCGATGGATTAATCATTCAGGATCTTGCCATATTCTCCTATGTTGTAGAAAATTATCCATTGCTTGAGGCTCATACCTCTACTCAAATGGGTATTGATGATATAGAAGGTGCTCTTCTTTTAAAGGAAATGGGAGCCAAAAGAATTGTATTATCTAGAGAGGTTTCTATAGAAAAAATAAAGGAAATCAAAAAGATGACAAAAATTCCTCTTGAGGTATTCGTCCATGGTGCACTTTGTGTATCCTATAGTGGTGGATGCTATATGTCTGGTCTTATTGGCTATAGAAGCGGAAACAGAGGCAGATGCGTAGGATCTTGTAGAAAGCCCTATGAGCTCATTAACGTAACAGAGAACAAATCCTTAGGTACCTCTTATATTCTTTCTATGAAGGATTTAAAAACATTAGATCACATCAACGAATTAAAGGTTGCAGATTCCTTAAAAATCGAAGGAAGAATGAAGGAACCCGTATATGTTGCAAATATCATAAAAACCTATAGGGATGCCCTAGATGGTAAAATATCCAAGGGGGAGGAATTCAATCTATATAAAACCTTCAATAGAACCTTCACAAAGGGCTATATTTTTGGTGAGGATAAAAAGAATATTACCAATATAGATAAGCCTAATAATTACGGATATTTAATTGGATATGTATCCGGTAAAAGAAATGGATATTATGAAATAACTCTATCGATGAAGGTTCATCAAGGAGATATCATAAGAATTGATCATATGGGTGAGGATATCAATTTATCCCTAACAAAAATATATGATGCAAATGAGAATTTAATTAAAGAATCGGATAAAAAGATTTATATAAAAATACAGGAAAAGCTATTTACAAGCGATAAGGTATATAAAACAAAGGATACAAAATTCCAAGAGGAATTATTAAAATCCTATCCAAAGGAATTTAAAAGATTCCCATTACATATTACCCTTTATGGAAGCCCAAATGAGGCACTTACGATTCTTGCAGAATGTGAGGGTAAAAATGTTTCCTACACTACAGACTACACCCTTGATAAAGCAGAAAATAAGCCTACAGATTATAATACCTTCTTAAAGCAATTATCGAAGCTAAATGATTCCATTTATTCTCTAGCAAGCCTAGAATTTAATGTTTCTAATGTTTTCTTACCTGTTTCTAAAATCAATGATTTAAGAAGAATCATTGTAAATTTAATGAATGAGGAAAGATTAACCAAAAGAGCTCCGATAATAAAAAAAGAAATCTCTTATGATAGAATTATCTTTGAAGAGACCAAAAAAATATCTGTATTTTGTACAACGAAAGAGCAATACCAAGCGGCTAAGGAGCTTGGTGTTGATATCATCTATTATGATAACTTCATAAGAAGAAATGAGGTTACCTACAAAGAATATAATGGTGAGGTATTAGTTGGTGGCTATGGTGGAATTTATGCCTATAGAGGCAAGAATGAAATTGCATCAGATTATACGATGAATGTCGTAAATTATAAGAGTGTATATATGCTTCACAAGCTAGGTATAAATAGAATTTGCTTATCCTTAGAAATCAACAAAGGTCAAATCGATGATTTGACAAGAGATTATTATAATGCCTTTAGTGGATACCCTAATTTAGAAATGATTGTATATGGTCACGCATTAATGATGTTTACACATTATTGTCCTTTAAAGGTCTATAATCAATGTGGTAAATGTAGAGAAAATAAATACGTTTTAAAGGATGAATTTGGCACATTCCCTATAGAAAACCATAAGGATTGTACTACTTCTATTTTAAATGGTAAAATCTTAAATTTAATGGATGATCTAACATCAATTTCTCATGTAAATGTCTATAGAATACAATTGACGATAGAGGATTATAACGAATCAAAAAATATTATAAATACACTAAAAAAGAAATTGAATGGAGACTTATCAAAAACCTTCAATAAGGATTTACATACAAGGGGCCATTTTAACAAAGAAATATTGTAAAAAACACATCCATCTAGAATGTGTTTGTAAGAAGTATATAGGTGTCGCTTTTAGCGACATCTTTTATTTTTAATATTTCCTCCATCGTTGGATCAACAACATACATCGTTGGTCCTGACCCTGAAACAAATACATCAATACCTAATTCTTTAATTTCATTATAAAGCTCTCTTAATTCTTTAGAAATATCCAAGGAAACTCTCTTTAAATCATTAAAAATATTCCTTTTTAATTCATCTATTTGTTTATTCTTTAAAGCATTAATAATTCCATTAATTTTATCTTCCTTAGGTTCACCTAAATATTCATAATTCTTATAAATTTCCTTTGTAGATAATCCAACATTAGGCTTTATTAATAAAACATTTAATTTTGGCATTTTAATATCTAATGTGTTTACAATTTCTCCTCTTCCTGTACATAGAGCCACCTTATTTTTAATAAAGAAACCAACATCACTACCTAAAGAGGAAGATAAAGAAATAAGCTCATCATCACTTAAATTTGTATCATATAGCATATTTAAGCCTAAAAGCGTTGCAGCAGCATCGCTAGATCCTCCCCCAAGCCCTGCTTGACTGGGAATATTTTTCTTTATCTTGATATAAACTCCACTAGAAATATTGGTTTTTAAAAAGAATAACTCTATAGCCTTCCTCATAATATTATCCATAGGAAATGGATCATCTTCTATTTGAATAGAATCCGAAACCTTCATTTCAATTTCATCATGAAGTGCTATTGGTACCATTAAATTATTTACCTTGTGATATCCATTTTCTATATCCATAACCTCTAAGGCTAAATTGATTTTCGCATATGCATTAATTTTCATAATAATCCTCGATATAATCGCTCATTTTTATAAAATCTTTAAGCTCTAATTCTTCACTTCTTACTCCATCCTTAATACCTAATTTATGAAGCATTTCTGCTAAGAATTCCTTTTTATATTTTTGACTTAAATTATTCATTAGAGTCTTTCTTCTTTGATTAAAGCATAGTCTTACAAAATCAAAAAAGAATTCCTCATTCTTAGCCTTATATGGTGGATTATCATATAAGGATAGCTTAACAACGGCACTATCTACATTAGGAGATGGAATAAATACCGTTCTTGGTACCTTTAATTCTAAGCTGGCCTTCGCCCTATAGCCAATCGCAATCGATAAGGCATTATAATCCTTTGTTTTCGGTTTGCCGGTAATTCTTTGTGCAACCTCAAGCTGCATCATCATTACATATTGTCTTATTTTTTCTGTTTTACTCAATAATCCTAAAATGATAGGGGTAGTAATATAATAGGGCAAATTTGCGACCAAATAGACCTTCTTAAGGTCTTTTTTATATAAATCGATATCTTTATTAATATCTACTTCCAAAATATCTTGATGGATAACCTCTAAATTGGAATAATCCTTGAATGTTTTATTTAAAATTGGAATTAAATCCTTATCAATTTCATAAGCTAAAACAAAGCCTGCCCTCTTTACTAAATGCTCTGTTAGGCTACCAAGCCCTGGACCTACTTCGATAACTAAGGTATCCTTATCTATATTTGCAGCATCCACAATTTTAGATAAAATATTTTGATCCGTTAAGAAATTTTGACCAAATTTCTTTTTGGCATATAGATCATTTTCCTTTAATGCTTCATGAATATATGAAGTAGTACCTATTTTACCTTGCATAATAGATCTCTTAAGCTTCCTTTCGTAATTTGTAATAAATTCAATCTTTTTAAAAATGTTTTCGCATTAGGCTTACCAATATTTAAAATGAAAGATATTTTATCTCTTAAAATTTTACTATTTTTATCCCCAATTAATCCTAAGGAATATAAATCATATATCGTAATCGTATCGATTAAAATAGATGGGGTGTATACATTTTCAAGGGATTGACGAATCGCTTCTATAGAGGCATGCTCAATACCAACCTTCTTCTTGTTATTCGATATGCAATCTTTTTTTCTTAAAAAAGCTTGTGAAGCATTTGGTATCTCGTTTGTAATTATGCTTCTTATTCTTTCTCCTGGTGAATCTGGGTCTGTAAAAACAATGATTCTATGCCTCTTTGCTAATTCCTTAATTAGCTCTATTGTTTCCTTACTAATTTCACTACCATTTGTAATCACGCATTCCGCATTAGGGTATGCAGCCTTAACCTTTATTTCGTCATGTGTGCCTTCAACAACTATTATATCCATACTAATCCTCAAAATAGAATATTCTTTCTATTTCCTTATAGCTTGATGATCTTAATGCCTTAATGATTGGAGAATATTGATCTAAAGTCTTTAAGCTTCCATCAGGAAGTAATACTCTTATCGCATTAATATCGCTCTTTGGTGAATGCATATAGGCAACACCAGAAACCTTAACATTCTTATAGAAATATTTACCATATTCCATATTTTGATATTTTAATTTTAATTCCTCTAGGAATTTCTCATCAGGCTCATTTACAAGCTCAATAAAATTATATAAATGACGCTTTTCAAAAGCGTTCGCTAATTTATTTAATACAGGGTCACTGGACCATGTTAATTGCTTAATAAAGCCATTGACATTCGTATCATCTAAATCGATATAGGATTCTATATCATCATTGTCCTTTAAAACATTTAAGAAGGAAATGATAGATGCATCAATTCTTACACCCTCTAGGGTTAAATCCTTAATTCTTTCATAAATTCCCTCTAAAATAGTTTCATACGCTCTAGCAACAGGATGGTAATAAACTTGGAAGTACATATGATATCTACTCATTAAATAGGCCTCAATCGAATGTACACCAGAAGCTCTAACACATACGGTACCATCAATAATTTTCATACTTCTTAAGATTCTATAATAATCAATATGACCATAGCTTGCACCGGTCATATAGGCATCACGAGATAAATAATCCATACGGTCCACATCTAATTGACTCGATACTAAGGATTCAATTAAAGGATACTTATTATCATGCTTAATGACACTTGCAACATCCATAGCTAATCCTTCATGAATCGATAATATTTTATTTACATCCGTAAGTGGAGATAGAATTAATTTTACTGTCATATCCTCATGTGAGCATTCAATTACATTCTCAAACGCGTGAGAATATGGACCATGTCCTATATCATGAAGTAAGGCCGCAATTAAAAAAACTAATTTTTCATATTCCGATACCTTATCCATTCCATCTACATTTTGAATGACTAAATTAGCCATTTGATATGCACCTAAAGAATGGACAA
The DNA here is from genome assembly GCF_034179385.1 of Anaeroplasma sp. Taxonomy (NCBI): domain Bacteria; kingdom Bacillati; phylum Mycoplasmatota; class Mollicutes; order Anaeroplasmatales; family Anaeroplasmataceae; genus Anaeroplasma; species Anaeroplasma sp. The sequence goes on along the minus strand of NZ_JAXFPY010000096.1, from coordinate 25,695 downwards.
ATCTAGAATGCTCGGCCGTCTGAAAAACCATCGCAACACCACTTAATTGCCTAATTCTTCTCAATCTTTGTAATTCTTTAGAATCGATTAAATCGCTGATAATCTTATAATTTACCTGAATATACCCATATAATGGGTCTCTAAATACCTTTGCACGATTTAGCTTTGTAAACACGAATACCACCTCGCATTACAATTATATCAAAAAAACATGATAAGTCACTAGGAAAAGAAAAAGCCTATACAATAGGCTATCTCTCATTGACATGCTCGAAGGCTGCTTCTATTAAGATTTTAACATGATCATCGGCTAAGGAATAAAAGACTTCTTTACCAACCTTATGATTCTTAATCAATCTTGCAGTTCTAAGTAATGCAAGCTGGTGAGATACTGCAGATTTTGTCATATTAATTCCTGCTGCAATATCATTGACACAAACCTCTTCATTACCTAAAAATAATAGTATTTTTAATCTTGTAGGATCTGCCATCATCTTAAAGAAATTGCTCATTAAATCAATTTCAACTAAAAAGGAATCAATATCCTCTTTATCAAGCTTTAAATTCTTTTCCATAATAAGCCCCCCTATAGCTTGTTTATGATGAAGGATACTCCTCCACCCTCTTCATTTCTTACACTTAAATTCATTCCAAAGAAATCAATGGTTTTCTTAACAATAGACATGCCTAAGCCAAATTGACCCTTAGAGCCCTTTTCATATGGCCTAAATACTGAATTTAAGAATTGCTCATCTATTGCCTCACCATCATTATATATCCTTAAGCAATTATTTCTTAGTGTTATTTTAATTTCACATTTTGCATAACGCGTTGCGTTATCTATAATATTTTCAACGACAGTTGACCAGTTTTCCTCATACCCCATGAAGATGATATCATCTTCTAAATCCAAATTAAAGTTTATGCTTGTTTGAAATTTATAGTTTGTAACCACACGATTTACAAGCTCTGTCATATTAATTTCTTCAAAAGGTTTATCCTTTGTTAAATATTCTAGTGAATTATATTGTAATAAACGATTTACCTTTTTCTTTAATAAATCTGCCTGTTCAATAATAATACCAATGGCCTCATCCTGGGCCATTCCATCTTCTAATGCTTCTGCATAGGATTTAATTACTGCAATAGGAGTTTTGAAATCATGAGATAAATTTTGAAGCATTTCCTGTTTTGTTTTTTCGTTATGACCAATTTCCTTTCTCATTTCCTCAACGGATCTAGATAAATCACCAATTTCATCCTCTCCGTCATCCACATATTCCTTTTCGTATTTATTCTTTGGTAAATCCAAAATGTGATTTTGAATATTTTTTAATCTTCTAGTAACTCTTGTACTCCAATAATAAATACACATTACCGCAACAAATAATATGGCCAAGAATGTTGAAAACATTCTTACAGTTACACTTTTTATGAAACCACCAACAAAGGTATTATCCGTAAAAATAAAGGTATAATTGGTTTTTTCCTTATTACAAGAGAAGAAATAATATATAGTAGCCCCGGAATTGGTTCTATATATGTTCGCGCCCTTATATAAACTCTCAGGGGACTCTTTATTATCCTTTGGACTAATATTAGGATTTCCCCTTCCTTCTTCTTCATTAAATTTAGAATCCATTTGGGGAAATAAAACACTATTTAAGAAGCTCTCATATTCCTCTTTTGTAATAAAATTATCCGCATTCTCCGAAAATTTATAGCCATCAACATAATTATTTTCATTCTTGCCTACATATTCTCTCTTAAAATCAATATAGTAAAGTGGCATATCTGGGTAATCGGATAGAGCAACTGTCGTATCATCCGCAATTACATTATTTATTTTTATAGAGAACATGCGAGTTACCGCTTGTTCTGTTGCGATTCTTTGCAAAGAAAAATAAGTGATTATGATAAAGAGAACCGATGTAGATAATAGAAGAGTAAATACTAAGATCAATAATTGTGAGGATATAGAAAATTTCTTCATCATACTAATAAACGATACCCAAAGCCATAAATCGTTTCAACAGAAAGATTTGGCATTTTTTGTCTAAGCCTTCTCATTAAATCATCTACAACTCTATCCGAGCCAAAATAATTCATACCCCATACATTATCTAGAATTTGATCTCTAGAGAAGGCCTTTGTCTTATTTTGTAATAGGAATAATAATAAATCATATTCCTTGGATGTAAGATTAATATTTACACCATTTTCTGTAACTATTCTTTTATCATAATCAATTTCATAACCATTAAATTCTTCCTTGTTGGAATCCTTTTTCGTGCTCATCGCATAGGTTCTATTTAATAAATTTTTTACTCTAAGCATTAATTCACGAACAGAATATGGCTTTGCAACATAATCATCTGAACCAAGCTCAAGTCCCATAACCTTATCAATTTCTTGATCTCTTGCAGAGGTGAAAATAATAGGCATATTGGGCTTTTCCTTTCTGATATTCTTAATTAAGTCATAGCCAGATATAGTTCCAGGTAGCATTATATCTAAAATCCACAAGGAAAAATCTTCAGATATATGAGGAATTGCATCCTCACCATCGTGAAATAAAAATACCTCATATCCTTCACTTTTTAAATATTTTTCTACTAAGGAAGATAAATTCTTTTCATCTTCTACGAAAGCAATTTTATACATAATTCCACCATCTTTCTATTCTTATATTTTAATTTATTTATTCCCTAAAAGCAATAAAGAACAACTCAGGAAAGTTGTTCTTTATCAGAGATTGGGAGAGTTTTAGGTTGCTTATGAAAAAGTATATCTCAAAAGAGACAATTGGTCTTTCCTAAGACAACTATATTCTACCAAGTAAATATTGTTAATTTATCATACAAAATTGGGGAATTTCCAAAATTTTGTGGGAAATTATCGAATTATGATTCGTATAAGTCCTCGTAATCATCCATATATTCGTTATATTTTTTCTCGTCGATGGAATCATCCTCATCGGCCTCATCCTCTTCATCATAGGATTCTTCATCCTCGAAGTATTCCTCTTCTTCCTCAGATTCCTCATCCTCATCAGATTCATCCTTCTCGTCTTCATCCTCATCCTCTTCGTCAGTCTCTTCCTCTTCGTCTAGATCGTCCTCATCCGTTTCATCATCTTCTTCGACTAGACCATCCTTAGGATTGAATGAAGCTCCATCCTTATCAAATTGATCTAAGGATTGGCGAGACTTTAAATCCCAATTGTCTTCGCCCATATATACAAATTTCGAACTTGTTGTGATGTCAACATATAGCTGAGTTGCAAGGATATTGTCTGGATCTTCTAGACCCTTAAATGCTAAAACCTCTTCAATTAAGTTGTAAATATTTACAACTCCTCCCTTTTCTTCCATGATTTTTAAAGCAACTTCTAATAATGACATCTGCGAAATATTTTCCATAATATTGCCTCCATAATAAAAATGCTATTATATTTTACCTAAAAGACTTGCAATTTGCAAGTGATTTCTTACTTTGTAATCCATATTTTATGCGTACCGATTACATCGCCTAAAATGAATAATGTATACTCGATTTCAATACGTTTATCTGAAACCATTAATTTCTTCGTTACTATACTAAAATCAAAAAAAAGACCAGTAGAGTTTTCATAATGACCAAATGTTTCTATATTTTCCTTTAAAGTCATTGTCATACTGGTATTTCCTTTACGCTCAAATAGTAAGGAATCCTCATTTATAGTTAAATAAATCATCGTATTTTCTGTTGCCTTATCAGGAAAAATAATTTGATTATTTATTTTCTCATAATTCGCACGAAAAAATACCTTATTATTATCATTATCTAAGCTATAAAAAACCAATTCCATTAATATTCCCTCCTACCCTCAAAGGCCTTTAAAATTGTCATTTCATCGGCATAGGATAAATCAGAACCAACCGGAAGACCATGAGCAATTCTTGTGATTTTAACATCATCATTTCGATAGAGCTCATAGAGATATCTTGCGGTTGTTTCACCCTCAATGGTCGCGTTTGTTGCTAAAATAAGCTCATCAATTTCCTTATTTTTAACCTTCTTAGTTAAGGATTCTATATTTAAATCATGAATACCTATTCCTCGAGAAAAGGAAATTGCACCATTTAATACATGATATATTCCCTTAAATTCATTGACTCGTTCAATGGTAATTAAATCCTTAATGGTTTCAACAACGAGTACCTGTCTATGATTTCTTGTGCTATCTTGACAAATACTACAAAGACTATCTTCTGTCATATTTCCACAGGATGGACAAATATGAATATCCTTCTTTATACTAAGCAAAGCATTAGAAAAATCCGTAAGTTCTACCTCGTCCATATGAAAAAATGTATATAAGGCAAAGCGTTCTGCAGTTTTTTTACCTACAGAGGGAAGCTTAGAGAAGCATTCAATTAAATTTTCTAATGAGGATGGATATTTATTCATTAAAATCCAAGTCCCATTCCACCAAAGCCACCAAGTAGCTTCTGAGATTCAGCTTCAATCTTCTTATTTGCATCATTTAATGCTAAAACAAGCATATCCTCAACCATTTCTAAATCATCCTTAGCTGCCTCAGGATCAATTTCAATAGATACGACCTCGTGAGAGCCCTTTACATTTACAGAAACAACTCCACCGCCTGCAGTACCTGTAAATACCGTTGACTCAAGCTTTTCCTGAGCCTCCATCATTTGTTTTTGCATTTTCCTTAATCTCATCATTTGCTGTTGATTCATTTTCTTATTCCTCCACTATTTTCAATTCATTATCATCAAAATATTCTAAAACCTGATTCACCAAATTTTCCTCAGGAGCTATCATCTTTGCCTTTGGCGTATTTCTTCTTACAACTCCTAAATTGAATTCCTCTAAAACAGGCTTTGGATTATCCTTACTATATTTACTCTTATAATCTTGGATAATTCTTCTCCAAGCTTGCTGTGGTAAACATATGTAATCTTTAATATTTAAACCATATTCGTTCAAAATTTCAATAATTTTTACAAAATTTTCATGCTGCATTGCACGATTGCAGAAGGAAGTATCCTTTAATTCTACAATAAAGGAATCCTCGCTTGCTGCCATAAGCTTACCATTTACAAGAATTTGAATTCCAACGATATCATATCTTGTAGATATTAATGGCCATATCTTTAATAAGGCTTCTCTTTTTTCCTTAGATGCATTATTAATTACATTCTCAACCTCTTTAACTGTAACGGGTATAACACCATCTAAGTTTGTTGTATTTGCAACAGTTTGAGGTTGTATGTTTTCTTGTATTACCTCATTTTTTGTTGTATTTACAACACTATTTGGTTTATTTATATCATTATTAATGCTTTGTTTTGTTGTATTTACAACATTTTTAGATGTTTCTATCGTGTTGTTTTTATATGACATCAATTCCTCTTTGGAAGGAATTTTTTGAATATTTGAATAGCGATTTTCCTTCTGCGTGCTCCTTAGGCCAAGTCTATTTTCACTCATCATTTGAATGGTTTGTTCTAAAGATTCTAATCTTGATTTAAAGGATGCAATATCGTTTTGCTCATTATCATTCATCTTTAATATAGCTAGCTCAATAAATGCACGCTTTTGCGTTGAAAATCTCATTTGATTTGTCGTGTCATTTAAAATATCTAACCACTGATAGATAACCGATTTAGGGACGTTATTCGCTAAATTAATAAATTCTTTATTTTTAAACATTAGCTTTTCTTCTAAGACTGCATTATTCTTGAATAATAATAAATCTCTTAGGAATAGGATAATATCATTAATAATTCGTGGTACTTCCTTACCTTCCTTAATAATATTATCTAATAAAACAATTGCGTTTGTTTCATCCTTGCTGATGCATGCATTCAATAATTCAATAATCTTTATATAAGATATATTTCCACTTACACTCAATACATCATCTAATGTAATCTCTGGATTTTGTGAATAGGATATACATTGATCAAATAAAGATAATGCATCTCTCATACCACCTTCGGCACTAATTGCAATCTGATGCATTGCCTCTTCCGTAATGGATACATTTTCTTCCTTAGCTACAATTGCTAATCTTTTTAAAATGTCATCAATAGAAATCGATTGAAAATCGAATCTTTGACATCTAGAAAGAATTGTATTTGGTAATTTATAAGGCTCTGTTGTAGCTAAAATGAAGATTACATGTGCTGGTGGTTCTTCTAGTGTCTTTAAAAGAGCATTGAAGGCCGCCTCCGATAGCATATGAACCTCATCGATGATATATACCTTATATTTACCCTGAGATGGTAAAAATTTTACTGTACTCCTTAAGGCTCTAATATCATCTGCACCATTGTTCGATGCAGCATCGATTTCAACAACATCAGAAATTGTTCCCTTAGTAATTCCTTGACAAATATCACATTCACAACAAGGCTCTATTGTAGGACCTTTTTCACAATTCATGGCCTTAGCCATAATTTTTGCTAGAGTTGTTTTTCCTGTACCTCTTGGACCACAAAATAAATATTCATGTGCCACCTTATTTAATTTTATTGCATTTTGAAGTGTTTTAATAATATGCTCCTGTCCTACGACATCACTAAATTTTTGTGGTCTATAGGCTCTATATAATGCTACATATGCCATTTTTATTCCTCCTATCCAAGATAATAAATATGCTTAACTCCATTACCATCAAAATAATGATAATAGGATATATATGTTTCTGGTGAAACAATTAAATCATAAATGGAAGTAGTAGAAGAATCTCTATTTAAATTTCTTCCAATGTATGAAAAACCACTAGATATTAAATCTGAGCAGTATTTTGCGTTTGTTGTATTAAAGAAAAATGTAGAATTATAGGGATCATCAAGATAGGACATAATGACAGAAGTAACCATCTCGTATTCCTCCTCTGTCATATCAACTCTAAGTCCGATTACCGTATTGAAATACTTATTTGTCATCCAATCCTCTTTACTATAAATTTTAGCAGAATGGATTTCAAGTGTCTCTGTAGTTTCAATAGTTTTATCATCCTCGACCTTTACGCTATAATCCTGATAATCACCTACACAATATGCGGCGTGTCCACCAGCATAAAAGGTAATAATCTCATTTAAAATTGGTGCGATTGTCGTCTGTTCAGCACTTACAAGAATATCCCCCTTCCCACCTGGATAACAATCATGTGTCACAGGATTATAAACCATTGTTGGACTACCATCATATGAAATTTTATAATATTTGATTTTTTCCGTGGAAAGTTCTTCTTGATATACTCCCTTATTTATAAATTGATTTACTAAAATATCCTTTGAAATATGTTCTACAATAACACAGGTAGTAAATGTAAGGAATATAAAAAGAAGTATACTTCTTAATACAATCCAAGAAATTTTTAAAAATTTTCTCATAATAATATTTTACCACAAAAATAGAAAAATGAGAAAGAAAAAATTGTCAGTAAACTGACAATTTTATAACTATACACTATTACTTTGTTTTTGGCTTAACAACAATCGCTCTATTTTCGCCTTCGCCTTCAGATTCCGTATATACATCTCTCCAATCCGAAAGCTTTTCATGAATGATTCTACGCTCATATGAATTCATATGCTGAAGCTTAACAGCAACCTTAGTCTTTACAACCTCTTTTGCTGTTTTTGTAGCTAAAATTTCAAGCTGACGAGCTCTATTTGACTTATATCCACCAACATCTAAGGAAGTAATCACATGATCCTTAGAATAAATAGAAATCAAATTACGAAGTAAAATTTGTAATGCCTCTAAAGTTTTACCCTTTACTCCAATTAATAATGAATTCTCATAAGAATCAATCATATAATAAATTTGTTCTTCGCCATTAATGCTTCTAGCCTCAATTTGGTATCCAATTCCTAAAGCCTTTAAAATACCTTCTAGGTATTTTTTACCCTCAAGAGTTAGATTTAAATCAATTAAAGCCTCGCAATTAACACCTTCAGCAGTCTCACCAAGAACATTAATGTAAATTTTATCACTAGCAATATGTAATTTTTGTACTGCAGTTTCCATTGCTAAATCAGCACTTGGAGCAGTAAAATCAATTTTTTTCTGCATACCTTTTCACCTAGTCAATAATATTATTTGCTTTTTGAGCCTTTTCCCACTTATAAGCATTAATCCAACGACCTACCTGAGATTGGAATATCTGATAAATACTACCAATTAACCAATAAATACCTAAAGAAGTATTGGATAATGCCATAAAACCAAACATAACATTCATAATGATCATCATGTATTGCATTTGCTTACCTTGATCATTTTTCTTAAGTTTGTCTTGTGGATGAGTTTTTTGATACTTCTGAGGACGCTGACTAAGCTTTTGAGAAAGGATAGTCATACCAATGAATAATAAGGCAACAACGGCAGCAAATACCTTGTCATACCACATTGTTGCTTGGAAGAAGCTTGTGTTCATTTCGAATAAACCAAATACTTTAGTATTTGTTAATGCAAAAGCACCAGAATAAGTGTAGCTTACTGCATTATTCACTACAACAGTAGTTGTTGCATTAATTCTCTGAACAACCTCATACATAGCCATAAATATTGGGAACTGAAGAATCATTGTACCCATACAACCAAGAGGATTCATACCATACTTCTTATACAGCTTCATCATTTCTTGCTGCATCATCTGCTGGCTTCTTTGATCCTTACGGTTTGCATATTTTGCTTGAATTTTTAGCATTTCAGGCTGCATTAGCTGCATCTTTAAGGATGAGCTATTCTGCTTAGAATAAATAGGCCAAGCTAAGGTTCTTACAATTAATGTAGTAAATAAAATACCAAAGAAGTAAGAATTCCCCATTCCTTTACCAATTGTTGAGCAAAGCCAAGCAATTGGCCATGATAGAATATTGATTGGCCATGCCCATAGGGCAAACCAAAATCCCTTTCCACCATCCCATAAGTCAATCCATTCCTGTCCATAAGAAGTATATGCCTTTGGATACCAAACATTAGAATCCCATCTACAGCTTGTTAAACCTATAGCCAAAAATGCACAAAGAGCAATCAAAATTAATTTATGTCTATTCCTATAGAAAAAATTAACCATTTTTTTCTCCTTTTATTAATTTTTGTTTTCTAAATAGATATTCTAACTGCTTTCTTAGTTCAAGATAGGATAAATCCTTAATTGCAACTCTAGCAATGATAAAAACATCTGTAGAAGAATCCAAATCAATGTTGAGGTTATCTATAACTGCTGTTATAAGCCTTTTGATTCGGTTTCTTTCAACAGCATTACCTATTTTCTTTCCTACACTAATCGCATAACGGAAGTGGCCGGTTTCTGTATTTTCTTTTTTATATAAGGTTATATAAGGATTCGATTTATAATTCTTTTCCTTAATAATCTTTTCAATTTCTTCTGATTTTTTTACGCGATATTGTTTTTTCATAGAATATCTCCAAAATGAACAATAAAAAATACGACCAAAAATATTTTATTAATTGTTCTGGTCGTACTAGTTATGTCAATTATTAAAAATATGAAATTAAACTGTTAATTGTTTTCTGCCCTTTTTACGTCTAGCAGCTAAAATCTTTCTACCATTCTTAGTTGCCATTCTAGCGCGGAAACCATGAGTTACTTTTCTTTTTCTTTTATTAGGTTGATAAGTTCTTTTCATCTCATTTACCTGCCTTTCTTTAAGAAACCATGCTATCTCATTCTATCAAAATACACCTATGATGTCAACAATTATTTATTTTTTTATACCTTTAAAATATTCCATTACTTTTTTTTATGAAAATGTGATGTAATTGTGGATAATTTTTCCACATTTTAATTTTTTTGTGTATAAGTATATAATTTTAAAAAATGGCTTACCTAAAATAAATATTTAAAAAAAGTTTTCCACATTTTACTATTTATGATATGAAACAACCTATAGAGTTTTCCACATTTTTTGTGAATAACTTTTTATTGAAATGCCCTTGTTTTATGATACACTAATAGCCGAGAATAGCAGGTGATACTATGCAGGAATACCAAGCATTATGGAATTCCGTTAGAGACGAACTAAAAAATATACTAGCACCTTCTACCTTTGAGGAGACTTTTGAAAATGTTAGACGTACAGCGAAGGAAGAAAATGGGCTCATATACATTGTTTGTCCGAATTCGGTAACCAAATTTAAAATCAATCAGGTTTACTATCCAAATATTCAAAGCATATTGAGAAAAATTACCACAAGACAGGTAAAATTTAAATTTGTTTTGGAAAATGAAATTGTAGAAAAGAAGCAAGATTCTGCCGATACACCAAAAATATCCGTAAACAATTTAAATTTAAATTATACCTTTGAATCCTTTGTCGTAGGAGAATCAAATAAAAGAAGCTGGTTGACCGCAACTAAGGTTGCTGAAACCCCAGGATTCTTTGTAAATCCTTTATATATATTTGGTTCCGTAGGACTAGGTAAGACCCATCTAATGCAGGCGATTGGTAATTTCATTTCAGAAATGCACATTGAATTTAAAATTCTATATATTCAGGCACAGGAATATTTTTCTGATTACACAAAGGCTTGTGCGAATAATAATTTCCAAGAATTTGAAAAGAAATACTCAAATATCGATTGTTTATTAGTTGATGATATTCAAATGCTTGAAAAAAAGAATTCTACACAGGAACAATTCTTTAATTTATTTAATGAAATGATCAACAATAAAAAACAAGTGGTCATAACATCCGATAGACCAGCATCTAAGCTTAATGGATTTATGGATCGTTTAACCTCTAGATTTCAAATGGGAATTGTCGTTGATATTAATCAACCAGATTTTAACCAAAGAGTATCTATTTTAAAGAAAAAAGCAGAGGAAATGACATCTAAAACGATTCATGATGATGTTTTAACCTTTATTGCTGAAAACTTTACCGATAACGTTAGAGATCTTGAGGGCGCATTAAATAGAGTTATTCGTATGTCTGAGCTATTTAATACAGAGCCTACATTACAATTTGCTAAAGATGAGCTTCAAATTCTAATTAAGGTTAAAAAGCCTAAAGAGGATAATAATTACGAAAATGCATTATCTGTAGTTGCAGATATGTATCAAATACCACAAGCGGATATGCTAGGTAAATCTAGACAAGAAAAATATGTTACTCCACGTCATATATCAATGTATGTTTTGAAAAGTAAGTATGACCTTACCTATCAGCAAATTGCAGCCATTTTCTCATGTCATCATACCTCTGTAATGAGTGGTGTTGCAAAAATAGAAAAGGATATCAATGAAAACAAGGAATTAAGGCTTGCTATAGAAACTGTTTTAAAAAAGATTGGTGGATAATTCTTCATTTTCCACATTCCTTATGGTATAATAAATCTTGATTATATAAGGGTTTTTAGAGTTTTCCACAAACCCACATTACATTATTATAATTATTATATAAAACATAAATACATTTTTACGAGGAGACCAATATGAACATTTCAATTGACCGCGAAATCTTACTTGAAAATTTAAACACTATCGCAAGAGGCTTACCCGTAAGAAGCCCTATGCCTATATTAACAGGAATTAAGCTTTATGCTACAGATACAGATTTATATATGACTTCTTCGAATTCGGATATCAGCGTTGAGGTTGTTATTAACGATCAATCCTTAAATATCCAAGAGCCTGGTCAAACTGTAGTACCAGGAAAGGTATTTATTGATATCATTCGTAAGATTAATTCCAAAAAAATAAATCTATATGTATCGGATGACAAGGTTTTAGTTATTAAGGCAGACCGTGGTGAATATAAGCTACAGATTATGGATGCTGTAGATTATCCAAAGATTGATTTCGTATTACATGAAAATCCATTAACAATTGATGCAGATGTATTAAAGGGAGTTATTAAAGAAACGGTCTTTGCTACTGCAACAAGTGAAAAGAAGCCTATATTAACTGGTGTTAATTTAAAGAACTTGGGTGGTAAATTAATTGCTACTGCTACCGATTCCTTTAGATTAAGCCAAAAGGTAGTATCTATTGATCCTGAATATAAGGATTTCAACATTACAGTGCCTAATAAGAGCTTTGATGAATTATTAAAGACGATCGACCAATACTCTGAAAGAATTACATTATATTTTGGAACAAACAAATTATTAGTTTCATTTAAGAATATTTCTTTCCAAACAAGATTATTAGATGGTAATTATCCGGATACATCAAGATTAATTCCAGCGGATTTCCCAATCGTTTTAAAATTCAACAAGGATGAGCTTGTTGAGGCTGTAGAAAGAGTATCCTTATTATCTCCTAGAGATAAGGCATCGGATAGAGAAATCACATATTCTATTATCAAGCTTTCTATCAAAAAGGATAGAATCATCGAAATATCTACAACAAACGCATCTGTAGGTGATGCTAAGGAAGAATTAATTCCTACATCTATAGATTCAACAAATCCTATTACCATTGGATTCTCGAGTAGATATTTAATTGAAGCTTTAAGAAGCTTCATTTCAACTGAGGTATCCTTAAATCTATCTGGAGCGATTCGTCCATTTATCATTCGTGGCGATAGAGATGCAAATCTAACACAACTAATCTTACCAGTAAATATGGAATAATTTAGACACCTTCGGGTGTCTTTTTTTCTTGTTTTCTTTTTATTTTTCTAAAATATATCCTTAAAATCGTTATATTTTTAACTATAAATGAATTTTTGTTATTTTACTTAATATTTACCTCACAAAATAAAAAAATCAAAAATAAGCCAAATTTCTTGAAAAATTTTTACCTATATGATATAATCATATAGAAAGAAAAGGTAGAAATTATGAAAAATGTTAGCATAAAAACAGAATATATAGAGCTGCAGCAGCTTCTTAAAATGGAAAATTATATTTCTTCTGGAGGGCAGGCAAAATATTTTCTTTTAGAGAATAAGGTATTTGTCAATGGCGAAGAAGAAAATAGAAGAGGTAGGAAGCTTAGGGTAGGAGATATCATTTTAATTGATAAAGAAGAATACAAAATTGTATGATATCTAAAATAAAGCTAAAGAGCTTTCGATTATTTGATTCCCTAGACCTAGATGTTTCTAATCCATTAGTTATCCTTAGTGGAAAAAATGCCACAGGAAAAACTTCTATTTTAGAGGCTCTTTATTTATGCTCAACAGGTAAAAGTCATAGAACGAATGATTTATCTACCTTAATACGTAAGGACGATCCCTTTAGTATTGTTGAAGTGAAAGGGGATAAGCAATTTAAATATGTTATATCTAAGGATTCCAAAAGCTTATTTATTAATAAAAATGAAATTAAAAAAATAAGTGATTTTGTAGGTAATCTTCCTGAGGTTTTATATTCACCAGATGATATAAGTTTAATTAAGGGCTCTAAGCTAGATAAAAGAAGATTCCTAGATATAGAAATATCCTTATTAGATAAAATTTATTTAAGAAATTTAAATGCATATAGAAAAATACTTGCGGAAAGAAATGAAATTCTAAAGCAAAATACTATTGATTTTAATTTGTTAAATGTCATAAATGAAAGATTAAGTGAATATATAAAAGCAATTTATAATAGAAGAATTTTATTCTTAGATAGAATGAATGAATTATTAAAGGATATTACTTTAAATTTAAATAGTGAAAATATTCGTTTAATTTATAAATCTACTTATAATCCTAACGATGTATTGGATTCTATAAAAAAACACGAAAAAAGCGATTTATTTATGAAATCTACAGGTATTGGATCCCATAGAGATGAATTTATTATTGAAATGAATCAATTAGATGCAAAAGAATATGCATCTGAGGGTCAATCGAGATTGATTTGTATTGCAATAAAATTAGCCTTAATGGAATATATCAAGGAAGTAAGTAAAAAGGATGTTATCTTACTTTTAGATGATGTATTTGCGGCATTAGATAAAACAAGAATAGAAAAGCTTGTTGGTTATATTCATAATTCCTATCAAGCATTTATTACTACGACATCCGTTTTAGAAATACCTGATGAGCTATTAAAAAATGCTTTAGTTATTAGATTAGAAAAAAAGGAGAGATAACATGGAAGAAAACAATGTTAAAAAAGAAATTGAAGAATTAACTGGTGATAATCCAAATAGTGAAAACTATGGTGCGGATAAAATCAAGATTCTAAAGGGCCTAGAGCCAGTAAGAGAAAGACCAGGTATGTATATTGGTTCTACTGGTGAAACTGGATTACATCATTTAGTTTGGGAAATTGCAGATAACTCTGTAGATGAGGCACTAGCTGGCTATGCATCTCATATTAAGGTTGAAATACTACCAGATAATGTAATTCAGGTTACTGATGATGGACGTGGTATGCCTATTGATATTCACCCAGAAACAAAAAGACCAGCACTAGAGGCTATTTTTACAGTTCTTCATGCAGGTGGTAAATTTGATGATGGTGCATACAAGGTATCTGGTGGATTACATGGTGTAGGTGCATCTGTAGTTAATGCATTATCCGAATGGCTAGAAGTAACTGTAATGCGTAATGGAAAGCAATATACAGAAAGATTTGAGCGTGGTCTTGTTGTAGAGGATTTATATGAGCATGATACATCAGATCATACAGGTACTATTGTTACATTTAAGCCAGATTATGAAATGTTCCATGAAACTCTTGTATTCAATTATGAAACGATAAGAAAGAGAATGCAGGAAACTGCATATCTAAACAGTATTTTAACGATTACGGTTGAGGATAGAAGAGATAGTTCTAATATTATTTCCAATACGTATCATTACGAGGGTGGTGTAAAGGAATATGTAACCTTCCTAACTGGTCAAAAGACAACCCTAAATAAGGATATTATTTATAATAATTCTATCGGTTCTTATAAGGAATTAAATAGCGAGGGTAATGAAGTTACAAGAGATGTTATTATTGAAATTGCAATGCAATATAATGAATCCTATAATACGACAATTTATTCCTTTGTTAATAATGTTAATACACATGAAGGAGGACATCATGAAGAGGGCTTCAAGATGGCCTTAGCAAGAGTATTAAAGAAATATGCAGAAGATAATAAGATGCTAAAGAAGGATGAAGAATTAACAAGAGAGGATACTTTAGAGGGTATTGTTGCAGTTATTTCTATTAAGCATCCAAACCCAGAATTTGAAGGACAAACAAAGGCAAAGCTTGGTAACCCTGAGGTAAGAGGATTAGTTTCAAAGGCTTGGGGTGAAACTCTAGAAAGATATATGGCAGAGCATCCAGCGGATGCAAAGACGATTATTGAAAAGTGCCTACTTGCATCTCGTGCAAGAATTAATGCAAGAAAGGCAAGAGAAGCAACAAGAAGAAAATCGCCTTTAGATAATTTAATGCTATCCTCAAAGCTTGCGGATTGTAGATGTAAGGACCCTGAAAAATGCGAAATGTATTTGGTCGAGGGAGATTCTGCGGGAGGTTCTGCAAAATCGGGTAGAAACTCAAATTACCAAGCAATTCTACCACTTCGTGGTAAAGTTTTAAATGTTCAAAAGGTACAGCTTGCAAGAGCTTTAGAAAATCAAGAAATCCAAACAATGATTCGTGCGATTGGTACAGGTATTGGTGAGGAATTTGATATTACTAAGGCGAGATATCATAAGATTATTATTATGAGCGATGCCGATGTCGACGGTGAGCATATTTGTATTTTATTATTAACCTTCTTCCATCGCTTTATGAAGGGCTTAATTGAGGCTGGATATATTTATGTAGCTAAACCACCACTATATAGAATTCAATATGCAAAACAAATGGATTATGTATATTCTGATGAAGATTTAGAGACATTAAAGAAGACAAAATATCAAGGCAAGAAATATGATGTACAAAGATACAAAGGTCTAGGTGAAATGGATGCTGAGCAATTATGGGATACAACGATGGACCCAAGATATAGAACCTTAGTAAGAGTACATTTAGAGGATGCTGTAGAAGCAGATAGAATATTTGAAGAATTAATGGGTGAAGAGGTTGATCCACGTAAGGTATTCATTCAAGAAAATGCCCATTTTGCAGACAACTTGGATATTTAAGGATGGTGATTCAAAATGGCTATGAATGAAAAAGATATTGAATTTGAAAAGGCTCTTGAGGAAAGAAAAGATGAAGCCGTTGAATTGTTAGATGTGAATTCTAAAATGAAGAAATCCTTCTTAAATTATGCGATGAGTGTTATCATCGCAAGAGCATTACCCGATGCAAGAGATGGATTAAAGCCCGTTCAAAGAAGAATTCTATATGGAATGAATGAGCTTAAAATATTTTCTAATGTACAGCATAAAAAATCTGCTCGTATCGTCGGTGATGTAATGGGTAAGTATCACCCACATGGTGACTCATCTATTTATGAAGCTATGGTACGTATGGCACAGGATTTTAGCTATAGATATCCTTTAGTTGATGGACATGGTAACTTTGGTAACATCGATGGTGATGGTGCTGCAGCCATGCGTTATACTGAGGCAAGATTATCAAAAATTGCTATGGAAATGCTAAGAGATATCGATAAGAACACTGTGGATTTTGCTGAAAACTACGATGCAACTGAAATTGAGCCAGTATTACTTCCTGCAAGATTTCCAAACCTACTTGTCAATGGTACAACAGGTATCGCTGTAGGTATGGCAACAAATATTCCACCACACAATTTAGGTGAGGTTATTGATGGATGCATTGCATTAATAAGAAATCCTGAATTAACAAGCTTAGAATTAATGGAATATGTAAAGGGTCCAGATTTCCCTACAGGTGGATTAATTTTAGGTAAGGAAGGCTTAATTGATGCTTATACAAAGGGCTTAGGTTCGATTACAATTCGTTCTAAAGCTCATATTGATACATTCGATAATGGCAAGGCTGAAATTGTTGTTACAGAGATTCCTTATGGAATTAATAAAACAAGAATTGTTCAAAGAATTGCCGAGGTTGCTAAGGATAAAATTATCGATGGAATTATCGATTTAAGAGATGAATCCTCTATGGCAGGCTTAAGAATTGTCATTGAGCTTAGAAGAGATGTAAACCCAGAGGTTATCTTAAATATGCTATATAAATACACACCACTTCAATCCTCCTATGGTATGAATATGGTATGTATTGTAGATAACAGACCTGTAAATATTACATTACATGATGCATTAGATGTATATTTAAAGCATCAATTAAATGTTATTACAAGAAGAACACAATACGATTTAGATAAGGCATTAGATAGAATTCATATTCTAGATGGTTTATTAATTGCACAGGATAATATTGATGAGGTTATTCATTTAATTAGAAATACCAAGGATGGTACAGAAAAAGAAAAATTAATGAACAGGTTCAATTTAGATGATGCACAAGCACAGGCTATCTTAGATATGAGGCTTCAAAGAATTTCAGGTCTTAACTACACTAAGCTTAAAGAAGAGCGTGATAGCTTATTAAAGGCTGCAGATGAATATAGAGAAATTCTAGCATCACCTGAAAAGAAGAATGAATTATTAATATCTGAAATGGAAGAAATTAAAAATAAATATGCAGATCAAAGAATAAGTGAGCTTGCCCTTAATACAGCATTGAATATTTCTAATGAGGATTTAATTGAAAAGGAAGATGTTATCATTACATTAACAACCAAGGGTTATGTAAAGAGAATGAAGCAAAGTGAATACCGTGCTCAATCTAGAGGTGGTGTTGGTGTATCTGGTATGAAAACTCATGCCGATGATGATGTTAATATGATTATTCCTACATTTACTCATAATTATTTGATGTTCTTTACAAATAAGGGTAGAGTATATTCCATGAAGGCCTATAATATCCCAGAGGGTTCTAGAACAGCAAAGGGTACTCCTATTGTAAATTTATTACCACTCCAGGAGAATGAGCATGTTCAAACCATTACGCAGGTAGAAGAAATTAATGATGATTTATATCTATTCTTCGTTACAAAGCGTGGTACAGTAAAGAGAACACAAATGAAGGAATTTGCAAATATTCGTTCTACAGGTATTATCGCAATTACCTTAGACGAGCACGATGAATTATTTAGAGTTTATCTAATTAAGGGGAATGAATCCATCGTGCTTGGTGCATCGAATGGTAAGGCAATACGATTTGCTGCAGAAGAAATCAGATCCATTGGTAGAAGTGGTGCTGGTGTACGTGGTATGCTTCTAGGTGAGGAAGATGAAATTGTAGGCTGTGCTATCGTAAAATCTGAAGAGGATTCTATTTTAGTTGTATCAAAGAAGGGGTATGGTAAGAGAACCGCTGCAGATGAATATAGATTACAGGGTAGAGGTGGTTCTGGTGTTAAGACTATGAACGTAACCGAAAAGAACGGTAATTTAGTTTGTCTTGCAGGTGTAACAGAGGATGACGACTTAATCATCACAACCGATAGAGGTGTAGTCATTCGTATGCACTGTGATACTATTTCTCAAACAAAACGTGCAACTCAGGGTGTTAAATTAATTTCTATTCGTGACAATCAAGCTATTTCTACAATTGCCGTTGTAGAAAAGGAAGATGAAGAATTAGAAGAAATAGAAAATAAAGAAGATGTAGTAACTGAAGTACTTAATGAGAATCCAGAAGTAAATGAATAAGAATTAGGGGCTGTAAAAAAATAAATTTCAGCAATGAGATTTAGAGCTTACAGCTCTTTTCTTTTTGCCCAAAGACTTAAATAATAAAAAAATACCCAATTTTGGGCATACTTAAAAGGAAAACCGTAGTTTTCAAAATTTTTTCAGCTTATTTTATTAATAACACAAATCTGTTCTTTTTTCTTTCATATGATATTTCAATCAATTATATCTCAAAAGAAAACCTCGAAAAAGGGATTTATTTACTGTAATGCATGTTCCCTTTAGAATGGCATAATTTTGGCATTTTTTTACATGAATTAAAAAATTAGGAAACACAAATATTATACGAATAATGTTGAAAAAATAAACATAATTATGCTATAATTATGTCAAAGAAAGAAGGTACTGTTATGCAAATAATTCCAATAAAAGATTTAAGAGATACAAATAAAATATCAGATTTATGTAAGGAAAGCAATGAACCAATTTTTATTACTAAAAATGGGTATGGTGATATGGTTATTATGAGTATAAAAACATATGAAGAAAAATTAGAAAGAATTGAAATGTATGAATCTATACTTAATGGTCTTACAAATTTAGAAGAAGGCAAATTAAAAGATGGTCCATGTGTATTAAAGGAGTTAAAAGCTAAATATGATTTGTAATTATGAATTTACAAAATTAGCTATTAATGACATTGATGAAACATTAAATTATATTACAAATAACCTTTGCAATAAAAAAGCAGCAGTAGATTTGATGAAAGCTATCGAAAAAAGCATTTATAATATTTGTATGTTTCCAAAGGCATATCCTGATTGTAAATATTATTATATTAATGATGAAAATATTAGACATGCTATGATTAACAATTACATTTTGGTTTTTAAGATTTATGAAACAAAGATAGTTTTTCTTAGATTTAAATATTCAAAACAAAATAAAGTATTATAAGATCAAGTGTTATGTTACACTTGATTTTTTTGAGGTAACTTTATTCCATTTCGTTACTATCTAACATACAATTAAAAACAACCAACAGTTGATTTTTATTCAAACAATATTAAAGTCAATATAAAAATGAACACTAAGTAAAAAAATGCTTTGGTGTTTTTATTTTAATGAAAGTGTTTGCGATAACGTATTTCTTTATAGATTAAAAAGTTTTTTTCTATTATAATAGAAATTAACTATAGGAGTGACGATTCATGCACAAAATTGCTATTAAGGAGCTTGCTTATTTTATTTGCGCAAGTGGTAATCTTACAAATGAATATTTCTCCAACAAGGATTTAAGAATGGGCACGAAATGCCATGATTATCTTCAAAGTAAATATAACGAGAATTCTATTTCTGAGGTGTATATAAAGGAAAAGATTACTTATATGCAAGAGGAATATCTACTTCATGGCTTTATGGATGGAGTATTAGATATTCATGGTGAAAAAATAATAGAAGAAATTAAATCCACTGCAGAGGATTTAGATTTCATTACAGAGGAATATCATAAGGAGCATTTAGCTCAGCTAAAGCTTTATGCTTATTTATATTCTATACAAAACAATATGGAATTAATGCATATAAGATTAACTTATATATCTATTGTTGATTATGAAACCAAAAGCTTTGATTCCTTAATTCGTCAAGAAGAATTAGAAAATTTCTTCTTTAAGGTATTAGAAGAATATATTCGCTTCATAAAAATGATGAATCATGCAGAAAGCATAAAAGAAAAAACGATAGAGGAAATGGAATTTCCTTTTAAAGAAAAAAGACATGGCCAAAAGGAATTAATGAAGGCTGTATATGATACTTTAAATAATGAAGACATTCTATATGCTATTGCGCCAACAGGAATAGGTAAAACGATGGCTACTATGTTTTCTGGATTAAAAGCGTTAAAAAAGAATGATAAATTATTCTATTTAACAGCGAAGGGATCAGGTAAAAATGCACCACTAGATGCAATTAAATTATTATCGAAAAATGGATTAAAGATTAAAACTATCGATATTACAGCTAAGAATAAAATATGCAATAAGGGAAGTAAAAGCTGTACACCTGAGGAGTGTCCATTCGCATTAGGCTATTTTGATAGACTAAAGGATGCTACTATAGAAATCTTTGATGAATATGATATTTATGATATGGATACCATATTAAAAATAGCCAATAAGCATAATATATGTGCATTTGAATTCTCATTATATTTATCTTATTTTTGTGATGTAATTATTGCGGATTATAATTATGGTTTTGATCCACATGCACATTTAATAAGATATTTTGATGATGATACCTATAATCCTAAAATTTTAGTCGATGAGGCACATAATTTAATTCAAAGATCTAAGGATATGTATTCAGCAAAAATTACAACAGAGGATTTAAGGATTTTAAGAAGAAGCCTAACCGGCTTAAAGCCTAGTATAAGAAGTGATGCGAATAAATCGATTGAAGCATTAGAAAAATATATGGATTTATTAACAGAGAATGCTTTAATTTGTCAAAATACAATGGATTTAGATTTTAACACCTTCCTAAAGAATTTATCGAATAAATGTGATGAATGCTTTAAGGAGAATAAAAAGATAAAGAATAAGGATGATGCAATAGAGATATATTATAAAATATTAAGCTTTTTAAATGTTGCAGATATTTATGGGGAAAATCATAAAACAATTATTAAGCTTGATGATGATATTATATCTATAGAATATTATTGCTTAGACGCATCAAAATATATATTAGAAACAATAAAATCTTCCATGCATGGAATTGTATTCTTTTCTGCAACCCTATATCCTTTAGAATACCATTCGAATTTAATTACCCATGGAGAAGGGAAATATATAGAATTACAAAGCCCCTTTGATCCTTTGAATTTAGATATCATTATAAATAATAAAATATCTACAAAATATAAAAATAGAATCAATACCGTTGATGAAATCATAGAAACTATAGATTCTATTGCAAGTGTTAAGCCAGGAAATTATATTGTATTCTTTCCATCCTACCAATATATGAATATGGTAATCGATTCTATAAATGATTCAGATTATGAAATTATTATTCAAAAGAATTCAATGAAGGATAAGGAAAAGAATGAGATTATAGATAAATTTAAAAATACAAAGAATACCAAATTTGGATTCTTTGTAATGGGTGGAGCCTTCAGTGAGGGAATCGATTTAATTGGAGATGCACTAAATGGAGTTATTGTTGTAGGAGTAGGACTTCCTATGGTATGTAGTGAAAATGATATTTTGAAGGATCATTTCCAATTAGAATATGGTAAAGGCTTTGAATATGCATACCAATACCCAGGCTTTACTAAGGTCATTCAGGCCGTAGGTAGAGTTATAAGAGATAAGATGGATAAGGGTATTGCCATATTGATGGATGAAAGATTTACCTATTCTTCCTATTTAGCTTTATTTCCGCCACATTGGAAGAATAAAAAGGTTATTACAAACACTTACTTATTGAAAAAAGAACTATTCAGTTTTTATAATAAATAAATACGAGGAGAAAATACTATGAAGCTAGAACCGATTGTTACATCATTATTAGATACAGACTTATATAAATTTAATATGAATCAGGTTATTTTCCATAAGCATACCAATTTAAATGGAGTTTATCATTTTAAATGTAGAAATGAAGAAGTAGTGTTTACAAAAGAAATGCTAGATGAAATCAATGAGCAAATTGATTATCTATGTAAGCTAACATTTAAAGAGGATGAGCTTAATTATTTAAGAAGCATTCGTTTTATTAAAAATGACTATGTTGAATTCTTAAGATTATGGCATCCTATCCGTGATTATGTAACTACAAGTTTAGATAATGGTACTTTAAAGCTTATTGTCTCTGGTCCATTATTTAGTGCAATGCAATTTGAAATCTATCTTTTAGAAATTATTAATGAGGTATATTTTAGATTTCAATATGATTACAATGAATTATTAGCTTCTGCTAAGGAAAGATTAGCAAAGAAGATTGAATTCTTTAACACAGGCAAATACACCTTCAAATGGGCTGAATTTGGTTGTAGAAGAAGATTATCTAAGGAATTTGAGGGTTATGCCTTAAAGGAATTAAAGGATAAAACAAAGAATATGGTTGGTACATCCAATGTATATTATGCATATAAATATAATTTAACTCCAATTGGAACCTATGCACATGAATATGTTCAAATGTTCCAAGGAATTGATTCTATACCTTTAGCATATACAAATTATTATGCAATGAAGGATTGGTATACAGAATATGAAGGAGATAATGGTACAGCCCTTACAGATACCGTTACTACAGATTTATTCCTAAAGGATTTCAATAGATCTATGGTAAATAACTATAGTGGTGTAAGACACGATAGTGGAGATCCATATGTATGGGGAGAAAAGATGTTAGCACATTATAGGAAATTTGGCGTAGACCCTAAGACAAAAACGCTACTATTCTCGGATTCCTTAAATTTTGATAAGGCACAGGAAATTTATGAATATTTCAAGGATAAATGTAGGGTATCCTTTGGTATTGGTACCTTTGTAACAAACGATACAAAGGTTGATGCCTTAAATATCGTAATTAAGCTACAATATGTAAATGGTAGACCAGTAGCTAAGATTTCTGATGCGCCAACAAAGTCCATGTGTGATGATGAAAAGTATTTTGAATATTTACAAGATGCAGTAAAATTCAGACTTGAAAGAGAGAAATAATTATGGATGTTTTAATTGTTGTTGACATGCAAAATGATTTTGTTACAGGCGCCTTAGGATCTTCTCTTGCACAAAAAATCGTTATACCCCTAAAGGAATATTTAAATAGCCTTAAGGAAGATACTTATGTCATTTTAACAAGAGATACACACGATGAATCTTATATGGAATCAAACGAAGGATTACATTTGCCTATTCCTCACTGTTTGTTTAATACATGGGGCTGGCAAATTGTGGATGAGCTAAAGGACTTTAAATATAATAGAATTATAAATAAACCAAATTTTGGTATTGGTAGTGGAACCTGGAGAAATATATTAAAGGATATTGATGTTAAATCCATTACCTTAGTTGGTCTTTGTACAGATATTTGTGTAATATCGAATGCATTATCCTTAAAGATTGCATATCCAGAAATCCCTGTAAGGGTAATTGAAAGATTATGTATGGGAGTTACAAAAAAATCCCACGAGGATGCAATTGCTACAATGAAAATGTGTCAGGTAGATATAATATGAAGCAATATAAATTAGGACTAGTTTTAGGTAGATTTCAAGGAGTTCACATTGGCCATGAATCTATAATTGAGCATGCCTTAGCCTTATGTGATAAGGTATTAGTATTCATTGGTTCAAGTGATAAGGAAGGAACAAAGGAAAATCCTTTTCCTTATTCTATAAGATATAATATGTTACATGATATTTATAAGGATTCTATTTCTATATTTCCTTTACCGGATTTAGGTGTTGGAAATGTACCGAAATGGGGAGATTATGTCATTGAAAACGCAGTTAAGGTATTGGGTATGCCAGATTTAATTCTTTATGGTGAGGAGCCAAAATTAAACACATGGTATAAGAATTATAGTGAGATATCCTATATGAGTGTAGATAGAAAGCTTATACCTATTAATGGTACTACCCTAAGATCCTTTATAAGAAAGAACAAAAAAGAGGAATTTGAAAAATATACAAATCCTCTCATTCATAAATATTTTGATGGGCTAAGAAAATATTTATTGGAGGTGGAATAATGCTAAAGGAATATGGTTATATCAGAGTTGGTGCAATTGTAAATGAAATACATTTATGTGATCCTATCTGGAATGCATTAGAAATCATAAGAAACTTAAAAATTGCAGAGGAAAAGGGTGTAGAAATTGTAACTACACCAGAATTATCCTTAACTGGCTATACAGCACAGGATATGTTTTTAAATGATGATTTATATCAAGGAGTATTAAAGGCAATAGAAATGCTAAAGGAGTATTCAAAAAATTCCTCCTTAGTATTTATTGTAGGTGCTCCAATTAAGGTATTTCATTCATTATATAATTGCGCATTATCCTTCTATAAGGGAAGTATTATAGGTATTACACCTAAAACCTATATCCCTAATTATAATGAATTCTATGAAGCAAGATGGTTTAAATCTGCAAATGATTTAAAGGTTAATGAAATTAATCTTTTCGGTGAGAATGTTAAAATATCCAATATGCTATGCTATCAATGCGATAATTATGATGTATCCTATGCAATAGATATTTGTGAGGATTTATGGGTGGCGAATACGCCATCGAATTTCACATCCTTAAACGGTGCTACAATTATCTTTAATTTATCTAGCTCAAATGAAACGATAGGTAAGGTATCCTATAGAAGAAAATTAGTTTCCATGCAGGCAGCAAAAACATTATCTGCATATGTATATGCATCTAGTGGAATTAGTGAATCTACCTCAGATATTTTATTCTCTGGTCATGCACTTATTGCAGAACCAGACGGAACTATGGTAGAAAATGAAAGATTTAAATTTGAATCGAATATGATATTCCAGGATGTTGATATTCAAAAAATAAAAAATGATAGAGTAAAACAAAATTCCTATGAAAAAATGGATTTTGGTATTACTTTTCCAAAAACCTATTTTAGTCTTGCAACACATAAGAATGAATTATTAAGAGTATATAATAAAAAGCCATTCCTATCTCATACAAAGGAAGGCTTAGAGGAAATCTTAAACATTCAATCCTATGCTTTAGCAAAAAGAGTAAAGCATTTAGGTAATTCTAAGATGGTTATTGGTATATCTGGTGGTGCAGATTCTACCCTTGCCTTCTTAATTACTATGAGAGTATGCAACATCTTAAATTTAGATAAAAAGAATGTTATTGCAATTACTATGCCTGGCTTTGGCACGAGTGGTAGAACCTATAATAATTCTAAGACTTTGATTCAATCCTATGGTGCAGATTTTAGAGAAATATCCATAAAGGATGCATGTATTCAGCATTTTAAGGATATTCATCATAAGGATGGTGTATTTGATAT
>NZ_JAXFPY010000042.1:0-4232 GCF_034179385.1 Anaeroplasma sp. | reverse complement strand
TATTTTAATTATATGACATTCAGGTTATAATTAAATAAATTTAACGATAAAAGGAGTGAATAAAATGTCAGTAACTCTAAATCAAGGGTTGAAGCCATATCAAGAATCTATTACTCATGAAATAGGTTCATTAAAAACTATAGTAAGGCTTATACATAATTGATTGTTTCTATGATGAAAACAATCAGTTAAATGGATATAAAGAGAATAATACTATATATTTCTATATAAGGGATGTTTTAGGTAATATCATAGGTATCTTAAATAATAGTGGTGTAATAGTATCTAAATTTGATTATGATGCCTTTGGCAATATCATAAATCAAACAGGATCTGTAATATCTAATTTCAGATATAAAGGATATTATTATGATACAGATATAGAATTATATTATCTAAAGAGTAGATTTTATAATCCTGTATTATTAAGATTTATTACACCAGATTCTATAGAATATATAGATTCATCTAGTATTATTGGATTAAATCTATATGCATATTGTGGTAATGATCCTATTAATATGATAGATGAGAATGGTAATTTTGGTATTTTTTCCTTTGCCCTCATAGTGGTTGGCGTTTGTATTCTTGTTTCAACAGTTTATACCGTTGAATATCATGCGAATAAAAATTATTATGAAGATGGCGATGAGGTATTTGGGAAGCAAACGCCTACCCCAGGTACATTGAAAAATGGTAAGAATTTTGAATTTTTAATCAAAGAAGATGATCCTCATTTTAATAAAAATCAAATAATAATAAAGAACTCATCAACTTATAGTATAGATGAATTGAGTGAAATGATAGATATAATTATGGACTCTGAAGAAGGGAAATACCGCAATCATATTAATAAGAATAAAGTCTTAAACGAATTAAAATGGCATAAAATTGGATATAATTTTGGATACAAACCTGACGAAACCGCTTCTGCAAATGTTTATTTTAACGCTGATGATGAAGAACATGGCTTTTTTTCTTGGGTTATGAATAATATTTATATTTAAGGAGCATAAACTTATGAAAACAATTGATCCATGGCAGCAAAAAAATAGAAGATTAAGAAAAAATCCTATAGATATACTGTTTATCATATTATCAATAGTATTTATCATTATTTTGCTTCTGCCTATATTATTAGTATTACTTATATGGTTTTCACCATGGGAAAAACCCCTATATAAGGTTCATCATCCAGCAATATATTCAGTTCAAGAGGATTTTTTCCAACTTGGCGATAAGGTCTATTGTATTAATGATGGAAAGTGTATGGTTTTTGATGATAATAAAGAAGCAAGAGAGATTGATTTAGAACATATTTCAAATGATTTTTATGTTTCAAATGATATTTTATATATTTATTTAGATAAGTATATCTACGCATATAATTCCAATTTTGAAGAGGTTTCTATATATGATACTGGCCCCATTTTTGGTAGAGTTCGTAGACGTTTTATTGTTTTAGGAGATTATATATATTTTAAAAATTATAATCTTGCAATAGAAAAATATGAGTTTTATAAATATTCAATGATAACGCATACAAAAGAGTCATTAGATTGGGATGGTCAATATTTTACAGTATTCATCTCTGAAGGAATATGTTATGAGGGTGTGTTTCACAAATATGATGATAGCATTCATTATTATGGAGATTCATATGTGTTTTTTAATGAGGAATACAAAAGAATAGAGCTGAATAAAGAAAAAGATAAGATAGTCATTAATGATAGATCATTTAGTTTTGAATATCCTTTTACGTTTGGAGAATTAGTATATTTAAACTCGGAATGTCTTGTTTTCTCAACTTATACTCTATGCAAAGAAGATTGTAGTGAATATATAACCCCCTGTATAAGTCAATTAACGGATGTAAAGTTATGGAAATATAACATTAAAACTGAGCAACTATCCTTAATAAAACAATTCAATGATCATACAATCTTGATTTCCTTTGATGATAACAATTACCATTATTATTTTGATGGAAAATTATATTCAAATGATATAGAGGTGGAAGATGCCCCAAAGATAGAAGTTGGTGATATATTTTCGTATTACGCCAGTTTTCCGAGTTTAATGCAAAGTGAAATTCAAAAATCTTTTACGAAACTAGCATATATCTCCGGGAAGTTTTATGTTTTTCATAAAGAAATTAATAGTGATATAGAAGAATTTTATGGATGGTAATAAGTAGTGTAATAGAAAATGTGAAGCTAGATTAGTATCTTACAATAATCATCCAATCGAATATGATACTATTCATCCATTTTTAATGAAATCTTATAATGGATACGAATATTCGTATCAAGGTAAAAGATTAGTGTCCGTTAGAAAGGATGATAAGAGAATTAATTATACCTATGACCTAGAAGGCTTAATCATTCAAAAGAGAGTAACTATTGTAGAAGGTGATCTGCCTGTTTCAACAACTACTACGAATTATTATTATGATAATAGAAAGCTAATAAAAGAAGTGTGCGGAAACACTACAATTAGTTATTTCTATGACGAGAATAATCAATTATATGGATATAAAGAGAATAATACTATATACTTCTATATAAGAGATGTATTAGGTAATATCATAGGTATCTTAAATAATAGTGGTGTAATAGTATCTAAATTTGATTATGATGCCTTTGGTAACATCATAAATCAAACAGGAACTATAATATCTAATTTCAGATATAAAGGATATTATTATGATACAGATATAGAATTATATTATCTAAAGAGTAGATTTTATTCATCTGAACTTTGTAGGTTTATAAGTCCTGATTCTGTAAATTATTTAGATCCAAGTTCTATTAATGGATTAAATTTATATTGTTATTGTCATAACAATCCAATTATGTATTATGATCCATCTGGTCACATTGCATTCTTTATTGTTACTGCAATTATAGGGGCTGTTGTTGGATTTGGATTAGCTGCATATAATGACTACAGCGAAGATGGTGTCTGGTTTAATGGTGGCGTTGGAGGTTATATTGGTTACACACTAGGCGGAGCAGCAATTGGAGCGGTGGCTGGTTTAGGTGCATCGTCTTTATTAGCTGGAAATTTCTTGGCAAGTTGTGGACAAGTTTATGCAGGTTTACAAGGATTAGCATGGGCATATACTATGGGAGGACCTGCAGTTGCGGGTTTATATATGGCAAATAATTTCTTTAATTCAATTCATGTTAATGCGTCGTGGTTAGGATATTGGCCTTCTAATAATGGATTTAGTGGTCCAACTCAATCAGTAACATTACAACAAGGAACTGTAATTCAAAGAATAGGTGGTGCTGGTGGAACGTTTGTCTCACCATACTATACTGATCCAATGAGCTTGTCATTGCCTTATCATCAAATGTCAAATATGGCTAACCCTACAATGTATGTAGTAAATCAACCTATTACTGTAACAGCAGGGCAAGCTGTACCATGGTTTGGCCAATATGGTGGCGGAACTCAATATTTATTACCGCAAACGATTCAAGAATTAATTAATTCTGGTATTATATCTAGATTTTAAAGGAGCATTAAAAATGAATTATGATGAACTAAAGAAAATTGTTAACACAGACAGTGATATTTCAAAAAAAATCTATATGTGTAATTATTTAACCTGCAAAACGGAAAAAATGAAGAATACAAAAATTTCTTTAGTTAAGAACTTATTAGGTAAGTATGTTGTTACTCTTTGGTTGGATTATGAATATGGTAGATTTTCAGAACAAGAAATATTCAACGATAAAGATTCAGCTGCCAATTTTGCTTGGAAATTATTAAATAATTTAAAATAGATGACTGAGTTCAAAAAATTGGTGACCAAAAATCTAAATAATTAATATACTATTAGAGAATAATTTCAAATCCAAAAATGGAATAGAACCATATAAGTTTGATGTTAACCAAGACTTATTTTATGATGCATCCAAGACATTTAGTTATAATTTACAATATAAAAGATATTGTTATTTAGCTTATGGAAATACATTAGTCTATGATTTTAATTTTACCAATAATGGTACAATATTTATGAAAGGTTCTATATTAGAATCAAAGGATAAACAGTATTTCCTATCCATAAAGAATGAATTTGGAGTATCTATATCTCTATATAGAAATCAAAATAAGCATATCCTATTAAAATATGATTATTATGAAATAGATACAGGATATAGTATACAAAATGGAGCATTTTCTATAGGAATATCCTATAATGAAATAACCTATAATTC
>NZ_JAXFPY010000112.1:0-22422 GCF_034179385.1 Anaeroplasma sp. | reverse complement strand
AGCTCCAATTAGGGATATAATGGCAGGAGAAGTAGAATATCCAATTCCTCTTAGGGAATAGGCACCTACATCCATAAAACCACATAGGAAGTAGGTACAGGCTATGATAAATAGCCTTTTTTTGCCTTCTAGGATAGCTGCATCATCTCCAACATATAAGGAAAGTAGTGGTCTATGGAAAAGTAATATAATTCCACCAGTAACTACATTCATAAGTAAAACAAGTCCTAAGGAATAAAGTACAGTTAATTTAATGTTTTTCTTTTTGCCTGCACCATAATTTGCAGAAACGAAGGCTACACATGCTTGAGCAACACTATTCATAGAAGTATAAATAAACCCCTCTAGGCTTGATGCGGCACCATTGCCATCCATTACCGTTGGGCCTAAGGAATTAATCGAGGATTGAATAAGTACATTCGATAAGGAGAATATCGTAGATTGTAATCCAGCAGGTAATCCTATTTTAATAATATCTAAAGCTTCCCTTTTATAGAATCTTAATTCTCTAAAGGAAAAGCTAAAGAATTTATGATTCTTTAATAAGGCAATAACAATCAAAAGTGCAGATATGCCCTGTGAGATGATGGTAGCCAATGCTACACCTTCAACATTCATATCGAAGGCAATAACAAATAATAGATTTAACAAAACATTAATAATTCCTGAAAGTGCTAAAAATATAAATGGACGCTTTGTATTCCCTATCGCTCGAAATATGGCAGCACCAAAATTGTAAATCATAGAAAAAGGTAAACCGATAAAATAAATGAATAAATATGCACTCGATTGATCTATAGTTTCTATAGGAGACTTCATCCATTCTAGGAAGGTTCTTGACATAAACATTCCAACAACTCCTAAGATGATACCAAAGACTACAGAAAATATCATCGAAGTATAAACAACCCTTTCGGCCTTATCCTGATCCTTTGCGCCATAGCATCTTGCCATAATAACATTCGCACCAACAGATAATCCCATAAACAATTGAATAATTAAATTAATTAGTGAACTTGTAGAGGATATAGCACCTGTTGCATGCTCATGACCGAACTGTCCGCAAACAATTAAGTCAGCAGCATTGTATAATAATTGTAGTATTCCGGATAATATAATTGGAAGTGAATAGAAGAATAGATTAGAAAAAAGATTTCCTTCAGTCATTTTGTTTTCTATTTTTCTTTCCATGATAACACCTTCAATTCTTGTAATTGAAATTATATCACTTTTTCACATAAGTAAAAGGAGGGAAGCGATAATTAAAAATGTAAGTGTTTTACATACACCTTTTTCTGTTTTGGAAAAGAAATAAATATGATAGAATATTATTGGCTCATAGATATAATAGTCCGGATATGGCGGACAAGTCTCTACCCTTTGGCCTTAAACTAGAGGACTATTTATGACCTATTAACTTATTTTTAAAGTATTAAGAGACTACTTGAAGGAGTTTACATGATACAGCTAAGAAGTAACGTTAATAAAATGAATAAGCCATTACTCTGTAATGGTATTTTTAAGCGCAATGAACAACACTAGATTCGTCTAATGTTGTTTTTTCGTTTTTAGGAGATAGTATGAAGAAAATTGGTATTATTGGTGGTGGACAATTAGGTATGATGCTAGCTATGGCGGCAAAAGAACTTGGGGCAGAATCTATTTGTCTAGATCCAAACCCGAAATGCCCTGCAAGCTATGTTTGTAGCGAGGTCATTGTAAGTGAATACGACAATATCGAAGGATTAAAGGAATTAGGAGATAAGAGCGATGTTTTAACTTATGAATTTGAAAATGTTCCATCGGAACAATTAAAATTCATAAGAGATTCCTATAATATCCCTCAGGGGATTTTACCTTTATTCGATTCTCAAAACAGAATTAGAGAAAAGACGAATGCGAAGAATTTAGGACTTAAAACTCCTAAGTTTAAGCCAATCTACTCAAAAAAGGATTTAGAGGATGGAATCAAAGAAATTGGTTATCCTTCCGTTTATAAGACAACAACTCTAGGCTATGATGGTCATGGACAGGTTGTCTTAAAATCGAAAGAGGATATAGAAAAGGTTAATCCTTATTTGAAGGGAGAAGGAATCTTAGAGGAATTTATCGATTATGATTTTGAAACATCGATTATTCTTATTCGTTCTAAGGATGAAATTATAACCTTCCCAATGGGAATTAATAAGCATAAAAAGGGAATCTTAGATTTATGTATCGTGGATTCAAATCTTCCTATCTTTGATTGGATAAAAGAAGCCTCCATAAGATTTATGGAAAGAGCGAAATATTATGGAATTTTAACTATTGAATTCTTTGTTAAAGGCGACGAATTCTATTTTAACGAGATGGCACCAAGACCGCACAATAGTGGGCATTACACGATTGAGGGCTGTAATGTAAGCCAGTATTCTGAGCTTGCAAAGTTCTTACTGGATATGCCACTTACAAAACCAAAATTAAAATCAAAAACTATAATGAAAAACATTTTAGGCTTTGATTATGAAAATATGAAGAAGCTAGAGAATAAGGATAAGGTTCATATTCAT
Source organism: Anaeroplasma sp. (assembly GCF_034179385.1). NCBI lineage: Bacteria > Bacillati > Mycoplasmatota > Mollicutes > Anaeroplasmatales > Anaeroplasmataceae > Anaeroplasma > Anaeroplasma sp. Next base: position 19,873 of record NZ_JAXFPY010000112.1, on the reverse strand, counting down.
GACTATCATAAAGAGGATGTAAGAGAAAGAAGAAAGATGGCGCACATTACCTTCACAGATACATCCTTAGAGGAATATGATGCAAAATATAAAAAATTATTTAGTGAGGAAGAATAATATGGGTGATTATCGTATTTATGTAGAAAAGAAGGAAGGCTACCAAGTAGAAAGTAAATCTATGCAAGCAGATTTAAATCTAAATCTTAGCCTAAATCTAAAAAATGTTAGAGTAATCAATGTATATGATTTATTCGGATTTACAAAGGATTTACTGAATAAAGCTAGATATCAAGTATTTGGTGAGGTTGTAACGGATACTGTTTCGGATACCTTAGATTTAAATGGTAAAAAATATATTGCAACAGAATACTTACCAGGCCAATTTGACCAAAGAGCTTCATCCGCAATCGATTGCTGCAAGCTTATAAATCCAAATGCGAAAATCAATATTCGTTCTGGAAGAATCATTGTTTTAGATGATGATATTAAGGATTCTGATTTAGAAAGAATCAAAAAATATGTAATCAATGCAGTTGAAGCAAGAGAAAAGGATTTATCTGTCCTATCGGATTTAGAGAAGGCTGAAATTAAGCCTGTATCGATCTTAGAGGGCTTTACAGAAATGAGCGATGTTGAGCTTCCTGAATTCTGTAAGAAATATGGTCTTGCGATGAACCAAGACGACTTAAAATGTGTTGTTAAATACTTTAAGGAGGAAGGAAGAGACCCATGGGAAACTGAGCTTAGAATTTTGGACACCTATTGGTCTGATCACTGTCGTCATACAACGTTTAATACGATATTAACTGAAATCACTATTGATGAATCCTTCATGAAGAAGGAAATGAATGATTGCTTAAATCTTTATTATAAAATGCGTAAGGATTTAGATAGAGAAAATAAAAAGCTTTGCCTAATGGATTTAGGTACCATTGGTGCAAAATATTTAAAGAAGATTGGTAAGCTTGATGATTTAGAGGAATCTGAGGAGAATAACGCTTGCTCGATCTTTGTTACTATTGATGTTGATGGAAAACCTGAGAAATGGTTATTACAATTCAAAAATGAAACACACAACCACCCAACAGAAATTGAACCATTCGGTGGTGCATCTACTTGCTTAGGTGGTGCTATTCGTGACCCACTATCTGGTAGAGCCTATGTATACCAGGCTATGAGAGTAACTGGTGCAGGAAATATCTATGCCGAGGTTTCCGATACAATTCCTGGTAAGCTTCCTCAAAGAGTAATATCTCAGAAGGCAGCTCAAGGCTATTCCTCCTATGGTAACCAAATTGGTCTTGCAACTACACATGTAAGAGAAATCTACCATAATGATTATGTAGCAAAGAGACTTGAGGTTGGTGCTGTTGTTGGTGCAGTTAAGGCGGATGTCATTCGAAGAGAATCACCAAAAGAAGGAGATGTTATCCTACTTTTAGGTGGTAGAACAGGTAGAGATGGTATTGGCGGTGCAACGGGATCTTCAAAGGAGCATACAGAAAAGTCTATTGAGGTTTGCTCAAGTGAGGTTCAAAAGGGTAATGCCCCAGAGGAAAGAAAGATTGCTCACCTATTTAGAAGACCTGAGGTAACAAAGCTTATTAAGAAATCGAATGACTTTGGTGCTGGTGGTGTATCTGTTGCTATTGGTGAGCTTGCAGATGGCTTACTCATTAATCTAGATAATGTTCCTACGAAATATTCTGGATTAAATGCAACGGAGCTTGCTATTTCGGAATCACAAGAAAGAATGGCTGTTGTTATTGCTCCTAAGGATGTAGAAAAATTCATGGGCTATTGCCATGAGGAAAATATTGAGGTTTCTGAGGTTGCAGTCGTAACAAAGGAACCAAGACTTGTAATGAATTATAGAGGTAAAAAGATTGTTGATATCTCTAGAAGATTCATTGATTCTGCAGGTGCAAATCATTATGCTAGGGCCTCTATTTCTGCAGTAGATAATAAAAATCCATTCCTAAAGGGAAGAGCGAAATTAAAGGATAGAGTATTAAATACATTATCCGATGATAATGTATTAAGCCAAAAGGGCTTAATTGAAATGTTTGATGCGACGATTGGTGCATCTACTGTATTGATGCCATTTGGTGGAAAATACCAAAGAACAGAGACTCAGGTTTCTGTACAGAAGCTTCCTGTAAAGGATCATTATACAAATACAGCATCGATTATGGCATTTGGTTATAACCCATTCATTTCGAAATGGAGTCCATTCCACGGTGCTGAATATGCAATTGTAGAAGCATGTAGTAAGGTTGTTGCATCAGGCGCAAGATACAATAAGATGAGATTCTCTTATCAGGAATATTTTGAAAGAATGCACAATGAGAAGTCTTGGGGAAAGCCTTTAGCTTCCTTACTTGGTGCACTTAAGATGCAAAATGAATTCGGTCTACCTTCCATTGGCGGAAAGGATTCTATGAGTGGTACATTCCAAAATATTTCTGTACCACCAATGCTAATGGCATTTGGTATTACCACTGTGGATTCTAGAGTTGTTATTTCTCCAGAATTCAAGGCTCCAAATCATAATATTTATTTAGTTAAGCATTATGAGAATAGAGATTATACTCCAAATGTTGATGAATTAAAGATGAATTTTGATTTCGTATCATCGAATATTGAAAATGGCAGAATCAAATCTGCATATGCACTATCCTATGGTGGAATTATTGAGGCTGTATCTAAGATGAGCTTTGGTAATAAGATTGGCTTTGAAATCGAGTATGATGAAAGAGAGCTTGATGCATATAATTATGGTTCTATCGTAATTGAAACGGAATCTGAAATTGATTATCCAAATTGTATTTATTTAGGTAAGACTGTTGAAAAGGAAGTTGGTACTTTCAATAAGGTTACCTTTACACTTGATGAATTATATAAGGCAAATACAGAAAAGTTCACTAAGGTATATAAGGATAAAGGTGAAAATACTTGTACTTTAATGGATATTGCTCCTACAAAAAAGGAAGTTACTCTATTAAAGACAAAGAAGAATGTTACTGTATATCTTCCAGTATTCCCTGGTACAAACTGTGATTATGATACTGCAAGAGCCTTCCAAAAGGCTGGTGCTGTAACAAAGAGTACTGTATTTAAGAATTTAACAAGCGAGGATGTATTCAATTCCATTGATGAAATGGCAGAAAACATCGATAAGGCAGATATCTTCGTATTATGTGGTGGATTTAGTGCAGGTGATGAACCAGATGGTTCTGGTAAATTTATTGCTAATGTATTAAATCAAGAAAAGGTTAGAGATGCGATTCATAGATTACTTGATCGAAAGGGATTAATCTTAGGTATTTGTAATGGATTCCAAGCATTAGTAAAGAGTGGATTATTACCATATGGTAGATTAGGTATGGTAAATGAAAAATCACCTACATTATTCCGTAATGATGTAAACCGCCACGTTTCCCAGATGGTTTACACAAAGGTAATGACCAATGCATCTCCATGGCTTGCAAGCTACAAAACAGGTGAGGTACATGCGATTGCAGTGTCTCACGGTGAAGGTAAATTTGTAGTTTCTCCTGAATTTGCTAAGGAATTAGCAAGGAAAGGTCAAATCGCCTTTGCTTATACAGATTTTGATGGAAATCTTACTAAGGATGCTCCTGAAAATCCAAATGGCTCAAGCTATGCAATTGAAGGTATTATTTCAGAGGATGGCTTAATCTTAGGTAAGATGGGACATTCCGAAAGATATGAAGAGAATCTATTTAAGAATATTAGCGGTAATAAGCAACAGGATATCTTCAAGAACGCCGTTGAATATTTTAGAAAATAAAGAGGGCTTATTATGGAAAAGAAAGAATTGCTTTACGAGGGAAAGGCAAAACAGGTTTATGCAACAGAGGATGAAAATATCATCATCATGCATTTTAAGGATGATGCAACTGCAGGAAATGGTGCTAAGCATGCACAATTCGCTCATAAGGGTGAATTAAATTGTGCGATTACAACAATCATCTATAATCGATTAATTCAAGCAGGAATTCCTACACATTACATCAAAACCTTAAATGATACAGACCAGTTATGTAAGAAGGTAAAGATTTTCCCTCTTGAGGTTATAGTTAGAAATACAATTGCAGGCTCTATGGCAAAAAGATTAGGCATGCCTGAGGGTACAACTCCAAAGAATACAATCTTTGAAATCTGCTATAAAAATGATGCATTAGGTGATCCATTAATTAATGATCACCATGCAGTAGCTGTAGGCGCTGCAAGCTATGAAGAGCTTGATACCATTTATAAACTAACATCTAAGGTCAATGATGAATTAAAGAAGATGTTTGATGAAATTGGTGTAAAGCTTATAGATTTCAAGGTTGAATTTGGTAAGAGTGTAGATGGAGAAATTGTTTTAGCTGACGAGATCTCTCCAGATTGCTGTAGACTTTGGGATAAGGAAACAAACGATAAGCTTGACAAAGACCGCTTTAGAAGAGATTTAGGTAATGTTATGGAAGCTTATGTTGAAATTTTAAATAGACTTAAGACTTTAAAATAAAAATCTAATTGAGGTACGAATATGGCAAAAAGTTATGAAAGTGCTGGAGTTAGCCTAGAGGCTGGCTATGAAGGCGTAAGAAGAATTAAAAAGCATGTTGCAGCAACAAATCGTAAGGGCTCTATGGGAAACATTGGTTCCTTTGGAGGTATGTTTGATTTAGCATCCTTAGGCTATAAAGAGCCTATCTTGGTTTCTGGTACAGATGGTGTTGGTACTAAGCTTAAGCTAGCATTTGAAATGGATAAGCATGATACTATCGGTATTGATGCAGTAGCTATGTGCGTTAATGATGTGTTAGCACAGGGAGCTGAGCCATTAATTTTCTTAGATTATGTAGCATTAGGTGAAAACATTCCTGAAAAGCTTGAAATGATTGTTAAGGGTGTATCTGATGGTTGTATTCAAGCAGGATGTGCCCTAGTTGGTGGTGAAACCGCAGAAATGCCTGGAATGTATCAGGATGGTGAATACGATATTGCAGGATTCACTGTTGGTGCAGTAGAAAAGGCAGATTTAATTGATGGATCTAAGGTGGCTGTTGGAGATGTTTTAGTTGGTATTGCATCTAGCGGTGTACATTCGAATGGCTTCTCCTTGGTAAGAAAAATCATTAAGGATAATAAATTAGATTTACATAAGCCAATCCCTGAGTATTCAGAGTTACCTCTAGGGGAATATCTATTAACACCTACAAGAATCTATGTTAAGCAGGTTTTAGAGGTTATTAAGAAGACTGAGGTTCATGGTGTTGCCCATATTACTGGTGGTGGCTTCGATGAAAATATTCCAAGAATTTTAAAGGAAGGTATGGGTATTCATGTTGTTGAAGGTACTTGGCCTATTCTTCCTGTATTTAAGTTCTTAGAAAAGTATGGAAATGTACCACATAGAGAAATGTTTAACATTTACAATATGGGTATTGGTATGGTACTTGCAATGCCAAAGGAGGAAGCTCCATTTGCGATTGAGGTATTATCTAAATTTGGCGATAAGGCATATGTAATTGGCGAGATTACAGATAAGCCAGGCGTTGATATTGAATTGGTAAAGTAATATGAAGAATATCGCTATATTTGCCAGTGGTTCAGGAACAAACTTCGAAGCATTAGTTCAAGCCTGTGAAAATGGCCAAATCGATGGTAAGGTCGTTTTAATGGTTTGTGATAAGAAGGACGCCTATGTTAATGAAAGAGCTAAAAATCATAATGTTCCTGCCTTCATATTCCGCCCTAAGGATTATGCATCGAAAGAGGAATATGAGGAATTAATTGTAGAAAAGCTTGAGGAATACCATGTAGATTTTATTTGCCTTGCAGGCTATATGAGAATATGTGGATATGTATTACTTAAGAAATATGAAGGAAGAATTATTAATATTCATCCTGCCTTACTTCCATCATTTAAGGGTGCACATGGTATAGAAGATGCATTCAACTATGGAGTAAAGGTATTTGGTGTAACCATCCACTATGTAGATGCTGGTATGGATTCTGGTAAGATTATTGAGCAAAGAGCATTCCATTATACGGAAGGTGAAACCGTAGATGAGGTTGAGGCTAGAATTCATAAAATTGAGCATGAGATGTACCCAGAAGTAGTAGCAAAATTAATTAAGGAGATATGAAAATGAAAAGAGCATTAGTTAGTGTTACAGATAAGACCGGTATTGTTGAATTCTGTAAGGAATTAGTAGAATTAGGTTATGAAATTATTTCAACTGGTGGAACAAAGAAGGTATTAGATGCCTCTGGCGTTCCTACATTAGGTATTTCTGATGTTACAGGCTTCCCTGAAATCCTAGATGGTCGTGTTAAGACACTTCATCCAAAGGTTCATGGAGCATTACTTGCTGTAAGAGATTTAGAATCTCATAAGGAGCAGCTTGCTGAAAATAATATTGAGTATATTGATTTAGTATGTGTTAATTTATACGCATTTAAGAAGACTATTGAAAAGGGCTGTGAATTTGCTGAGGCTATCGAGAATATCGATATCGGAGGCCCATCTATGCTAAGAAGTGCAGCAAAGAATCATAAGTTTGTTACTGTTGTTTCTGATGTTAATGATTACAATACGGTATTATCTGAAATCAAAGAGTATGGTGATACTACCTATGAAACAAGATTACGTCTTGCTGCAAAGGTTTATACATTAACTGCTGAATATGACACAATGATTGCAGAATATATGAGAGAAAAGGCTGGCTTAAATGAAAAGCTATTCCTAGAGGGTGACTTAGTTCAATCCTTAAGATATGGTGAAAACCCTCATCAGGCCGCAAAATTCTTTGTGACAGATAAGGATATCCCTTATTCCTTAGCGAATGCAGTTCAAATTCAGGGTAAGGAATTATCTTATAATAATATCCAGGATGCCAATGCAGCATTAAATATCGTAAGAGAATTTGGCGATCAGCCATTTGCTATGGGCTTAAAGCATATGAACCCATGTGGAGCTGCAGTAGGTAAGGATTTAAAGGAAGCTTGGTTAAAGGCTTATGAATCGGATCCAGTTTCTATTTTTGGTGGTATTGTTGCAACAAACCAGGTAATCGATGGTGAGGCTGCAAACCTAATTAAGTTCGACCACGGCCAGAAGGGTAAATCTATTTTCCTTGAGGTTATTTTAGCTCCAGGATATACAGAGGAGGCATTAGCTGCATTCTCTAAGCGTCCGGATTTAAGAATTATTCAGTATAAGCTAGGCGACTTCCCTAAGACTAAGCAATATGTATCCGTAAATGGTGGATTATTAGTTCAGGATTTAGATACAGAAATGAAGACAATTACAGAGGATATGACGGTAACAAGTGTTAAACCAACAGAAGCACAGCTTCAAGATATGAACTTTGGCTGGAAGATTGTTAAGCATGTTAAGTCTAATGCAATTGTAGTTGTTAAAAATGGTGTAACCTGTGGCGTTGGTGCAGGGCAGATGAACCGTGTTGGTGCAGCAAAGATTGCCATTGAGGAGGCTCATTCTAGAGGAGTTATGGATGGCATGACTTTAGCTTCTGATGCATTCTTCCCATTTGCAGATACACTAGAATATGGTATTGCTAATGGAGTTGTTGCTGTTGTACAGCCTGGTGGATCTAAGAAGGATCAGGATTCCATTGATCTTGCAAACGCTAAGGGCGTTCCTATGACATTCACTGGAATGCGTCATTTTAAACATTAATTAAGGAGTAATTCTATGGCTAAGGTTTTAGTTGTAGGTGGAGGAGGAAGGGAGCATGCCATTGTGCATGCTCTATCTAAATCACCTAAGGTAGATGAAATATATGCAGCACCAGGTAATGCTGGTATTGCAAAGCTTGCTATGTGCGTAAATATTAAGGATACAGAGGTTGAAAAAATAGTTCTATTTGCTAAGGAAGAGAAAATAGATTTAGTTGTTGTTGGCCCTGAGGCATCCTTAGCTTTAGGTATTATCGATAAGCTAAGAGAGGCTGGTGTTAAGGCTTTTGGTCCTACAAAGGCTGCAGCACAAATCGAATCCTCTAAGGAATTTGCTAAGGATTTAATGGTAAAATACAATATTCCAACAGCTTCTTATAAATCCTTTAATAATTATGCAGATGCATTAGAATATGTAAAAAATCATTCTCTTCCAATAGTAATTAAATATGATGGACTTGCTGCTGGAAAGGGTGTTGTCATTGCTACAACCTATGATGAGGCAGTTTATGCTTTAAAGGATATGCTATTAGATGATCATTTTGGTCATGGCAAGGTTGTAATTGAAGAATATTTAGAGGGACCTGAATTTTCCTTCATGTGCTTTGTAAATGGAGAAAATGTATATCCTCTTCAATTAGCACAGGATCATAAGAGAGCTTATGATAATGATTTAGGCCCGAATACCGGTGGTATGGGTGCATATTCCCCATTACCATTTATTACAGAAGAAGATTATCAATATGCACTTAACGAGATTATGATTCCAACCGCTCTTGCAATGGTAAAGGAGAATGTTCCATTTACTGGTGTTTTATATGGTGGATTAATGAAGACAAAGTCTGGCATTAAGGTTATTGAATTTAATGCTCGATTTGGAGATCCTGAAACTGAGGTAGTTTTACCTAGATTATCTAGTGATATTTTTGATGCATTTAATCAGGTAATTGATGGTAATTGTCCTGTACTTGAATGGGAAAAGTGTTATACTATAGGTATCGTATTAGCCTCAAAGGGTTATCCTGGAGACTATAAAAAGGGATTTGTTATTGAAAACGCAGATTCCTCTGATATCTATCATATGGGAACAAAGGTTGATGACAATGGTAATTTAGTTACGAATGGTGGTAGAGTCTTATTTGCGGTTGCCAAGGGAGATACCCTAGAGGCTGCAAATAAAAAAGCTTTAGCACTTGTAAATGAAATTAAATGTGACAACTTGTTCCATAGAACAGATATCGGTGCGAAAGCATATAGAAAGTAGGTATGGATTATGGCAATAATAATAAGTGGTAAGGAGCTAGCTGAAAAAAGAAGAGCACAAATGAAGGAAGAGGTATCCCATTTTGAAGGAAAATATGGAAGAGTTCCTCATTTGGCTGTTGTTTTAGTTGGTGAAGATCCAGGTAGTGTATCCTATGTTAAGGGCAAGGAAAAGGCATGTGTTGAAATTGGTATTAAAAATACTACGATTAGAAAGCCTGATACCATAAGCCAAGAGGAGCTTTTAAATATTGTTAATGAATTAAATGAAGATGATAGTGTTGATGGTATATTAGTACAATTACCACTACCAAAGCATATGGATTCTGATTTCATCATTAATGCAATTATTCCACAAAAGGATGTGGATGGATTCCATCCAGTGAATGTTGCATCCCTTTATTTAAAGCAGAAGGGTATCATTTCTTGTACTCCTAAGGGTATTATGGAAATCTTAGATTATGCTCACATTGAAATTGAAGGTAAAAGAGCTGTAGTTATCGGTAGATCGAATATTGTTGGTATGCCTGTATCTAAGCTATTACTTGATAGAAATGCCACTGTTACAATTTGTCATAGCCATACAAAGAATTTAAGTGAAGTAACCAAAGAAGCAGATATTTTAATCGCTGCCCTAGGTAAGCCTTTATTTGTTCAAGAGGATATGGTAAAGGAAGGCGCAGTAGTTATCGATGTTGGTGTCAATAGAAATTTAGAGACTGGTAAGCTTTGTGGAGATGTTGATTTTGAACATGTAAAGGAAAAGGCATCCTATATTACAAAGGTACCAGGTGGTGTTGGACCTATGACCATTACTTGCTTAATGGAAAATACAATTGAATGCTTCTTAAGACATATGGAGGAAAAGTAAAATGATAGAACGTTACAGCCGTAAGGTTATGCGCGATATCTGGACTGAGGAAAATAAGTTCAATGCTTATTTGAAGGTTGAGATTTCCAATGCGAAGGCATGGAGTGAGCTTGGCGTTGTACCAAAGGAAGATTTACCAAAGCTAGATAAGGCTACATTTACTGTAGATAGAATTAAAGAAATTGAAGCAATTACAAAGCATGATGTTGTTGCCTTCACAAGAGCTGTAGGCGAATCGTTAGGTGAGGAAAAGAAATGGATTCACTATGGATTAACATCAACGGATGTTGTTGATACAGCAAGTGGCTACCTACTAAAGCAAGCAAATGAAATTTTAAGACGTGATATTGTAGCCATTATGGATGTTTTAAAGAAAAGAGCTATGGAGTTTAAATATACTCCATGTATCGGTAGAACGCATGGTATGCATGCAGATATTACATCCTTTGGATTAAAATGGGCATTATGGTATGAAGATATGGTAAGATGCCTAGAAAGATTTGATTATGCTAGAAAAGAGGTAGAGGTTGGTAAATTATCTGGTGCTGTTGGTAATTTTGCAAACATTCCACCACAAATTGAAGAATATGTATGCAAGGATTTAGGAATAAATTATGCACTTATTTCTACACAGGTATTACAAAGAGATAGACATGCACATTATATGGCATGCTTAGCCTTAATTGCATCTGAGCTTGAAAAGATGGCCCTAGAGATTAGAAATTTATCTCGTCAGGAGGTTCATGAAACCGAAGAAGCCTTCTCTAAGGGACAAAAGGGATCCTCTGCAATGCCTCATAAGAGAAACCCTATTTCTTCTGAAAATATTTGTGGCTGCGCAAGAGTTCTTCGTGGATATATGGAAACCTTCTATCAAAATATTGCCCTATGGCATGAAAGAGATATTTCTCACTCTGCAACAGAAAGAATCATTTTACCAGATTCCACAGAATTATTAGATTATATGTTAAATCGTTTTAAGGGAATTCTAGAAAATCTAGTAGTATACCCAGAAAAAATGATGGAAGATATTTATTTAACTAAGGGAGTAATCTTTGCTCAAAGAGTTTTATATAAGCTAATTGAAAAGGGCTTTGTAAGAGAAAAGGCTTATGATACTGTTCAGCCTATAGCTATGAAGGCTCTAGAGGAAAAGATGCAATATCAGGAATTGTTAAAGCTTGATGAGACCATTTCTAGTGTTTTAACAAACGAAGAAATTGATGAATGCTTCACCTTAGATTACTATATGAAGAATGTAGATTATATATTTAACCGTTTAGGTATTAAGTAATATATTTTTGGGGGTGATTTCATGGAAAATGAAAAGGTATTAGTTTTAGACTTCGGTGGTCAGTATAATCAGCTAATCGCAAGGAGAGTAAGAGAATGTAATGTTTATTGTGAGGTTAAGCCTTACAATATTCCACTCGAAAAAATTAAAGAATTTAACCCAAAGGGTATTATTTTTACTGGTGGACCTAATTCTGTTTATGGAGAGGATTCTCCATTAATCGATAAGGAAATCTTTGAGCTAGGTATTCCTGTTTTAGGTATTTGCTATGGATGCCAATTTATGGCATATTCCTTAGGTGGAGAGGTTTTACATGCTCCAAAATCAGAATATGGTAAAACATTAGTAAATGTAGAAAATACTTCCCTTTTATTTAAGGATTGTAATAAGGAAACTCAGGTATGGATGAGTCATACAGATTATGTATCAAAAGCTCCAAAGGGCTTTACAGTTACTGCTAAAACAAATACATGCCCTGTTGCAGCTATGGAAAATAAAGAAAAGAAGCTATACGCTGTACAGTTCCACCCAGAGGTAATGCATTCTATAGAGGGTATGAAGATGATTCGTTCCTTCGTATATGATGTATGCGGCTGTAAGGGTGATTGGCAGATGGCTGATTTTGTAAAGACTACGATTGAGGCAATTCGTACTAAGGTAGGAAACGGTAAGGTTTTATGTGCACTATCCGGTGGAGTAGATTCAAGTGTCGCTGCAGTATTATTATCTAAGGCTGTAGGTGAGCAATTAACTTGTGTATTCGTAGATCATGGCCTACTTCGTAAAAATGAAGGAGATGAGGTTGAGGCAGTATTTGGTCCTAAGGGTCCATATAAGCTAAACTTCATTCGTGTTAATGCACAGGATAGATTCTATGAAAAATTAAAGGGAGTAGTAGAACCTGAAAGAAAAAGAAAAATTATTGGCGAGGAATTCATTCGAGTATTCGAAGATGAGGCCAAAAAGATTGGCAAGGTAGATTTCCTAGTTCAAGGTACAATTTACCCTGATGTTATCGAATCTGGTCTCGGTAAATCTGCAACCATTAAGTCTCACCATAACGTAGGTGGACTTCCAAGCGTAGTAGATTTTAAAGAAATTATCGAGCCATTAAGACTATTATTCAAAGATGAGGTAAGAAAGGTTGGACTTGAGCTTGGTATTCCAGATTACCTAGTTTACCGTCAGCCATTCCCAGGCCCAGGCTTAGGTATTCGTATTATTGGTGATGTAACTCCTGAAAAGGTTAAAATTGTTCAAGAGGCGGATGCCATTTATCGTGAGGAAATTGATAAGGCAGGAGTAGATAAATCCTGCAATTTAGGACAATATTTTGCCGCACTTACCAATATGAGAAGTGTAGGTGTAATGGGTGATGGTAGAACCTATGATTATGCAATCGCATTAAGAGCAGTACAAACTTCCGATTTTATGACTGCCGATTGGGCAAGGATTCCATACGATGTACTTGATATTATTTCAAGAAGAATCGTAAATGAAGTACCAGGTGTAAATAGAGTACTTTTAGATTGCACATCAAAACCACCTGCAACAATTGAATTCGAATAAAATTTTAAATGACTTAGGCAGAGTTATTATGCTCTGCCTCTTTCGATAATATAAATATTACGGCGGTATCTATATAGGTAATTGACATCAATAACAATTATGCTAAAATATACTAGGCGACAAATTAGGAGCTATTGTAGTTTTTTGAAAACTAAAGATACCCGTGACATTTTTGTCGCGGTTTTTAGTACTTTGGAGGTGTTTTATGTAAAATGAATATTAAAATTGATTTAATAACTGGCTTTTTAGGCTCTGGTAAAACCACCTTCATTAGAAAATATGTGGAGTACCTAATTAAAAATGGAGAAAGAGTTGGCATTTTAGAAAATGACTACGGTGCAGTCAATGTCGATATGATGCTCTTAAGTGATTTAAGAGGACCTTCTTGCGAAATCGAAATGATTGCTGGTGGTTGCTCATACGATTGCCACCTAAGACGCTTTAAAACAAAACTTATCTCCATGGCTATGAGTGGATATACAAGAGTAATTGTGGAGCCATCTGGGATCTTTGATACCGATGAATTCTTTGATTTAATCTATGATGATCCACTTGAAAATTGGTATGAAATTGGTTCTGTGATCACTATTGTAGATTCGAATATTGAAATTAAGGATAGTGATACAGAGTATCTATTTTCAAGCCAGCTTGCTCCTGCAGGAGCGATTATCTTTACAAAGGTTGGAAATAAAAGAAAAGAAGATTTATTAGCTAAGGTGAATAAATCCCTAGAAGCTATAGGATGTACAAGAAGAATTCAAGAAAACGAGGCCTATTTAGGTCATCATGCTGCCTTTTTTGATTCTGTCTTTCAAAATATAATGAATAGTGGATATCACAGCTATTCCTTTGAAAAGAAAACCGTTATGCAGGAAAATAATTATTCTTCCATATGCTTTATGAATAAAATGCTAAAAAAGGATTATTTATTAGAAATATCTAAGAAATTATTTATGGATAAGGCATATGGGAATGTTATAAGAATTAAAGGCTTTTTTATGGAAGCCGATTCTTGGTATTTAATGAATTTAACCAAAGACTCCTTTGATGTTTCCCCTATTAGAGCAGGACAGGATGTCATTATTGTCATAGGAGAAAATTTATTAGAGGATAAGATTAAAGAAGTAATTGAAAAGTAAATAGAAGGGAGAAAATGTATGCTGTTCAATAGACATATGTTTAAGTATTACATGAAGTATTCCTGGATGTACCTACTTGGTATAGCTGCCCTTATTGCAGTAGATTATGTACAGCTATGGATTCCAGAATTCTTAGGTGATATTGTAAACATTATCAATGACAAGCCTTTAGATGCAGAAGCTCAAATGCAGCACATTCTAATCATGAGTTTATTTGATGCTGTTGTAATGTTTGGCGGTAGAATGCTTTGGCGTTTTACATTGTTTAATGCATCTGGTCGTGTTGAGGCTGGCCTTAGGCATGAAATGTTTTTGAAAAGTGAACGTTTGAGTCAAAAGTACTACCACGAAAACAAGGTAGGATCTATTATGAGCTGGTTTACAACAGACCTTGAAACTATAGAGGAATATGCAGGCTTTGGTGTGGTTAATATCGTTGATTCATTTTTCTTAGGTATATTGGTTATTGTAAAAATGGTTCAGCTCGATTGGGCACTTTCCATCTTGGCATTCATACCTATGGTATTAATTATTTTATGGGGATTCCTAATTGAAACGTTTATGTCTAAGCTTTGGCTTGAAAGACAGAAAAATTATGATGAACTATATGATTTTTCACAGGAAAACTTTACAGGTATTCGTGTAATTAAAGCTTTTGTAAAGGAAAATGCAAAGCTTCATGCATTCGCAAAAATTGCAAGAAAGAATCAATTAAAGAATGTTTCCTACGCAAGAATTAGTGTTATATTTGATGGTTTAATTGAAGTAATTATCGCCGCTATCGCCGCTATGGTATTAGGATTTGGTGGATATGCCGTATATGCAACGGTTATAGGTGAATATATGGTTATATTTGGCCATACAATAGAAATTGATGCAGGCGGTCTTGTAACCTTCTTTGGTTATTTTGATACATTGATTTGGCCAATGATTGCTATGGGTCAAATTGTTTCCATGAGAAGCCGTGCTAAGGCTTCCTTAAAGAGAGTTCAAGCCTTCTTAGATGCAGAGGAGGATATTAAAAATCCAGAGAATGCATATGTGCTTGATAATGTTTCTGGCAAAATCACATTCAACCATTTTTCATTCTCCTATCCAGATGCCCCTGTTGAGGTGAAATCCTTAAAGGATGTAACCTTCGAAATTGAAGCAGGAGAAACCATTGGTATTGTTGGTAAAATTGGTTGTGGTAAAACGACCCTAGTAAATTCCTTACTTCGCTTATATAACGTAGATAAGGGCTCTATATTAATTGATGGTCATGATATTATGGATTGCGATATTACATCCATAAGAAATGCTATCGCATATGTTCCACAGGATAATTTCTTATTCAGTGATAAGATTTATAATAATATTGCATTCTCCGATAGAAAAAAGGATCCTATTTCTATTCAAAATGCCGCAATATTTGCTGATGTACACGACAATATTGCTGCATTTAAGCAAGGATATGATACGATATCTGGAGAAAGAGGTGTTACACTATCTGGTGGACAAAAACAAAGAATTTCCATTGCGAGAGCCTATATTAAGGAATCTCCAATTATGATTATGGATGATTCTGTTTCAGCAGTAGATGTAAAGACAGAGGAAACCATTTTAAGAAATATAAGAGAAAAGAGAAAGGGTAAGACAACAATCGTTATCGCATCCCGTGTATCTACGGTATCTAAGCTAAACCGTATCCTAGTATTAAATGATGGTATGGTTGAAGCATTTGATACACCTGAGAATTTATTAAACACATCTCCTACATACAAGCGTATGGTATATCTACAGGAGCTTGAAAAGGAAGTAGAAGGAGGTGCAAAGTAATGGAAGATGAATTAAACCGTTTAAAGGGCGATCATAAAATGAGCGTAAAAGAGATTTTATCTCGTACGATGCAATATGTTAAGCCTGAATTATTATCCTTCATTTTAGCAATAGTATTACTAGCAATAAATGTTGCGCTAGATATTACACTTCCCATTCTAACAGGTAAAATTACAGATGCCTTAGAAGGCTTTGAGACATTGTTTGGAAATTCCCAATTAAGCTATGATAATTATAGAACTATATTAATTTTATCTATTGTTTATTTTGTGATTGCAGTAGTGAATATGGCATTTATTTATATTGAATCTATGCTATTACAAAAGGCTGGTCAAAGAATTATTTATAGATTAAGAATGGATGTATTTACTCATATTCAAAATATGAGCCAAAATCAGTTTAATGAGATGCCTGTTGGTTCCTTAGTTACAAGAGTATGTAATTATACACAATCCATGAGTGATTTATTCACAAATGTAATTGTTAATGTATTTAAGAATATATTATATGTTGTAACTGTTTATGCTGTAATGTTCTTCTATAGCTGGAAGCTATCCTTAATTATGGCAGTTCCTGTTATAATTGTTGCGATATCCTCCTTTATCTTCTCGAAAATTGTTAATAGAATCTTCACTAAGGAAAGAAAATCGATTTCTGATATGAATACATATCTTAATGAGAATCTATCTGGTATGAAGATTACCCAAATCTTTAACCAACAGCGCTATAAGGATTCTGAATTCATTGAAAAGAATGATAATGTACGTAAGGCAAGATTCCAAGTTGTTCTATGCTTTGGTATTTATAGACCATTCATTACCATGATTTATATTTCCTCTGTTGCAGTTAATTTCTATTTTGGTTGGATTTTTGCAATGAGTGCTGGTGATATTGTTGCATATTATCAATTAATTTCTAGATTCTTTAATCCAATTCAAAATTTAGCTGATCAATTAAATAATTTACAAAAGGCATTTACTGCATCAGAAAGATTATTTAATTTAATGGATGTAAAGCCAGATGTATTAGATAGCGAGGATGCTATTGAAATTGATCATTTTGAGGGTAAGATTGAATTTAAGCATGTTTGGTTTGCCTATGAGGATGAGGATTGGATTTTAAAAGATGTATCCTTTACTATCCTACCTAAGCAAACCGTAGCCTTTGTTGGCGCAACCGGTGCAGGTAAGACAACCATTCTATCCTTAATTGTCAGAAATTATGAGATTCAAAAGGGTCAAATCTTAATTGATGATATTGATATTACACATATTAAGATAGAATCCTTAAGAGCAAAGATTGGTCAAATGCTACAGGATGTATTCCTATTTAGTGGTTCTATAAGAGATAATATTACTCTTCATGATACAAAATATCATGATGATGAAATTATGAGAGTTTGTGAATATGTTAATGCGGATTCCTTCATCAAGAAGCTTCCAAAGGGTCTAGATGAAGAGGTTATTGAACGTGGTGAAAACTTTAGCCAAGGACAGCGTCAGCTATTATCCTTTGCAAGAACAGTTTTAGCGGATCCACAAATTCTAATTCTAGATGAGGCTACAGCAAATATTGATACAGAAACAGAAGTATTAATTCAAGAATCCTTAGAAAAGATTAAGAATATTGGTACAATGCTTGTCGTTGCTCATAGATTATCTACTATCCAGCATGCGGACCAAATTATGGTACTACAGAAGGGTGAAATCATAGAGCATGGTAATCACCAGGAGCTTTTAGCTAAGCATGGCTATTACTATAAGCTTTATAAGCTTCAATTTGAAGGCAAAAATTAATGATAAAGGGATACTTTCGGGTATCTCTTTTTCTCTTTTTGCTCTATAATATATGTGATGTGGTGGTGGTTGAATTGGAAATGCCAAAATATGAGCTTAGAGATTATATTGAATTTAAAATGAAGGATGATAATATCTATAGAGGTAATGTTTTTGCGATTGACCAAGACCACTTAGGCTTTTTTTACGATGTAACAAGCATTATCGATGATGAGAAGGTCATCATAAAGGATGTTAGAGAAGAGAATGTTATAAGAAAATATGTAGAAACGGTATTATGCTATATAGAAAGAAATAATAAGTATTTAATGCTATTAAGAAATAAAAGAAAAAATGATTTAAATGAAGGAAAATGGCTTGGAATTGGTGGTCATATAGAATATAATGAGGAGCCTGATGATGCATTAATAAGAGAGGTTAAGGAAGAAACTGGAATACGATTATTAGATTATACAAAGCGTGGTCTAATCTATTTTATTGATGATGATTACACAGAGCTTATGCATCTATATACCTCAAATGAATTTGAGGGGTTCATAACTCCATCGGATGAGGGAAGCCTTTCTTGGATAGATAAGGATAAGATTTTTGATTTAAATCTATGGGATGGAGATAGAGTGTTCCTAAAGGAAATGATGGAGGATGACTCTTATTTTGAAATGGAGCTATATTATCAAAAGAATATATTTAAAGGAAGTAAAAAGCTATGACCTATTTAGAGTTTATGAAATCAAAGGAAAATGAAGCATTAGAAAATAACAAAGAGGATTCTGCAGTCGTATTGCTATTAGAGCATATTTGTAATTTAGAAACGAATGCTTTATTTATGAAAAGAGGGGAAGAAATTGAAGAGGAATATGTAAATAAATTCAATGAAATCTTTGATAAGTATTTACATGAAAATAAGCCTATTCAATATTTGATTGGTACATCCTGCTTTTATGGATATGATTTTATCGTAAACGAGAATGTATTAATTCCAAGATTCGAAACAGAGGAATTAGTAGAAAACATATTATATAAATATGATGAGCACTTCGGTGGCAAAAAGGTTGAGGTATGTGATTTAGCAACGGGTTCTGGATGTATTGCGATTACATTAGCAAAGGAAGAGCCTAATATGCATGTTGTGGCAACAGATATTTCAAAAGAAGCCTTAGAGGTTGCAAAATTAAACAATCAGAAATTTGATGCAAATGTTAAATTCCTACAAGGAGATATGCTTACTCCTTTAAAGGGTAAAAAATTCGATATCTTTGTATCGAATCCTCCATATATTCCAGAAAATGAGGATGTGGATTCCTTAGTTAAGGATAATGAGCCTAATTTAGCTTTATTTGGTGGAGATGATGGAATGAAATTCTATCGTATTATTCTACAAGGCCTTCGTCCATTATTAAATAAGAAGGCACTTGTTGCCTTTGAACATGGCTATGATAAAAAGGAAGAAATGCTTGCCTTATGTAAAAAGTATTTTCCTGAGTGTAAGGCAGAATGCATAAAGGATTTAGAAGGAAAGGATCGAATGACATTTATCTATGTCGGTGATTTTACATGGCAGGAAGAGTAATTATATTCCCAACAGATACAGTATATGGTATTGGAACTAAGATAGGGGATATAGAGGGAATAGAAAGAATATATAATATTAAGCATAGACCAAAGGAAAAGCCTTTGGCTTGCTTATGTGCAAATCTGGAGCAAATTGAAGAAATTGCTATCGTAGATGAAATCTCTAAAGCTTTAATTCAAAAATTCTTACCCGGCGGATTTACATTAATCCTAAATAGTAAGAAGGATATTATAGATACCATTGGCTATAAAACCATTGGTGTTCGTATTCCAAATCATGAGCTTGCGCTAAAGATATTATTAGAAAATGGTCCAATGCTTACAACTAGTGTAAATGAATCTGGTACGGTTCCTTTAAATGAATATGATGAAATTGTAAAGGAATATAGTGGATTCGTAGATCAAATCTATGACACAACGACAGAATCCATGAATAAGCCATCTACTGTTGTCTCAGTAAATAATAAGGAAGTAAAGATTCTAAGAGAAGGTCCAATTAAAAAGGAAGAAATCGAAGAATTTTTAAAGAGTATTTTACAATAAAAAAAGACAAAAATAGATAAAAATATTTGGTTTAAAATTGCCTAAAAACATTGGGCATTTTTTTCTTCAAAAAAAGATAAAATAGTTGTGTCAATGACTTTTGAAAAGTTCCTATAATTTATTTAATATGAGCACTGCTTTAATTTTGTTTAAGGCGGTGTTTTTGTTTTGCTACGAAACTGTCAAAGGATGCTTTCTTCCATGGATGAGTCATAGGTGGAATATATGCTTGTTTTGGTTTCTTTTCTTTTGATTCATCAAATTCTAATGATACTTCTTTGTGTTC
>NZ_JAXFPY010000111.1:0-13319 GCF_034179385.1 Anaeroplasma sp. | reverse complement strand
GGAAGATATAATCTATAGTATTCTAACACGCAACATCACCATTTAAAATTATATTAGATAATTGAATGAAAAACAATTTAAAAGCAATATTTTTTGAATATAATGTTTTTGAGGTTATATCCTCTGGCTGAAGCAATTGTATATCATACTCACACGAATTTTTTTAGCAATATTCCTATAGCCTTAAAGTAAAATGTTATTCCTTAAGAGAATCTAGAAAACTTTTGAATAAAACGAATAAAATCTTTTTTCTTGGATAAAAAATGGTAGAGTTATAGAATTCAATAGAGTAAAGAAGAAATTCTTCATTTTCTATGTCTTTAGAGTGGGACTATATCCTTATAGTGAGGATTGGTTTCAAACATAAAGCTTGAAAATAAGATAGAAAACTTGTTTTATTTAAGGGGATGACTAAGGTATTATAATCTTACAATATTAGAGGGAAATGAAATTTATGATATTTCTGAATCTCGAACAAAAGGCGAAAAGAGTTCATTTTTCAAAGGATGAAAATGATATGCTATATATAGTTACCTATGGCCTTGAAAGAATAAATTTCGATGTTTTAGAGCCATTCGTTGGTTAGATTAATGATTCAAAAGAGAAATATGTTATGTAGTGAAGCATTTTCATGGGCACTTTTTTGAAAAAGATAATAGGTATATTTTCGTTTCTATGATAGAATGTTTATAGTAAATAACTCTTAAATGGGGGAGGGCTGTTATGAATTTAATAATTTTAGAACAAGGAACCTTCTACAATATTTATACACAGATATGCGGCCTTATTATTTCCTTTATTATTTTGGTATTATATATATCCCAAAAGAAAATGAATATAAGAAGAGAAAAGCATTTCATACGTATGATTCTTGTAGTTATTCTTGTCTTAGGCTTAGATATTTGGGCTACTATAGCGAATACGGTAGACCCTTTACATAATAATCCTATTTCCAATTATGTGAATCGACTCTATTTAGCTGCAATGGTAATATCTATTTTTGGTACAGGATTATATTTACTTAATGAAATATCCTCAAGAAAGGTGTATTCCATTACCTTTTGGTTATTAACTATTGCTTTAACAGCAATTTGTGCATTTATTGTAAATCCTGAATGGTCAACTTTGATAAACAATGTGGAAAATGATAATGGTAGAAACGTTTATACCTATGGCTCTAGTGTTATTGCATGCTTTGGAACTGGCTTCACATGTATATTAACGATATTTATAATGTCTATTGTATTTAGAAAGAGGGTTGCTAAAAAGAGAATTATTGCGGTTCGATTCTGGATGATTCTTTGGACTGGCTTCTCAATTACACAATATTTTATTAAATCCTTATTAATTGTAAGCTTTGCTTTATCCTTAGGTTTATTGATTATGTATATAAGCTTAGAATCCTTAGATGGTACATTAGACAATCAAACAGGATTGTTCAACTGGAATGGTTATGTAAAATACGTTGAAGAGAGAAGAAAAGATAAAAAGGTTTGTGAAATCATTTATTTAAAAGCTTTAGATTCTATAAAGATTATTGATGAGAAAACAAAAAGAGAAGGATTAAATCAATTCAATAAGTATTTATTAAAAAATAAGGAATTCTTATCCTTTAGAATTCGTGATGAATATACCTTGGTATTAAAAAGCAATGTGACTTTCAATGAAATAATTGATCGCTTTTTAAAGGATATAGAGCAATTTCCTATCATTTCTACACATTATTTTATTTTCTATTTAGATGATGCTATTAAGCTTGAAAATGAAACAAGTCTTTCAAGCTTAATTGATTTAGCCGCTAAAAACATTAACAAAACGATGGATGACTATATCATCATCGATACTACGATCTTAGAAGATCACTATGCGAATATCCAAATAGAATCCTTAATTGAAAAAGCAATTAAGGAGGATAAAGTTTTTGTGTATTATCAGCCTATTTATAATTTAAAAACAAAAACATTTACCTGTGCTGAAGCATTAGTTCGTATAGAAACAGATGATGGTAAACTATTGCCTCCAGGAATGTTCATTCCGATTGCTGAAAAGAATGGTATGATTCATCGTTTAGATGAAATGGTATTTGATAAGGTATGTAAATTTACAAAAGAGAATGATATGGATGCCTTAGGCTTACATTATATCGAAAGCAATTTATCTGTAGCACAATTATGTGATAAGGAGCTTTCTAAGAAATATATTGATATAATGAAAGAAAACAAGGTGGATTCAAAATATATTAATCTTGAGATTACAGAATCTGCTGAATTAGATCAAAAAAATACATTGACAACGAATTTAAGAAAACTAAAGGCAAAGGGTGTAACCTTCTCGCTAGATGATTATGGCACAGGATATTCGAACTTAAATTATGTAGTAGAAATCCCTGCAGATATCATTAAGTTTGATAAACATATGATTGATGCATATTTCAATGCATATGCTAATCCTGATGATAATAAGGCGCAAAGATGTATGCGTGTTATGGAAACATCTATTGCAATGTTTAAATCATTAAAATTAGATATTGTATGCGAAGGCATTGAAAGACAAATCCAAGAGGATGTGTTAAATAAAATGGGTGTTGATTACATTCAAGGATACCTACATTCTAAACCACTTTCAAAATCCGAATTTATTGATTTCATTCAAGAGCATAATAATGGCATAAAAAAAGAAGTAGTAAAGCCAAAGAGAACAAGAAAAAAACAATCCTAATTTGAAAAGTACCCCTAAAGTTTACTAGTGAAATCTAGAAAAACTAAGGGGTACTTTTATTATGTAATTAAAAGAGTAATTTAAAGGAAATAAAAAACCAGAAGGCTTGATCTTCTGGTTAAATATTTTGATTATGCTCTGTTGTAGAACTCGACAATCTGCTGTTCATTGATTGTAGGTAAGAATTCGTTTCTTTCAGGAATTCTTACTAATGTACCAGCCATCTTGTCTTCATCGTAAGATAAGTACTCAGCACGAGCAAGCTTAGCTTCAAGTGCTGCCTTAATTACTGCTAAATTCTTGGAAGTTTCCTTTACGGAAATAACCTGACCTGGCTTTACTCTGTAAGAAGCAATATCAACCTTCTTGCCATCTACAGTGATATGACCATGGTTAACTAGCTGACGAGCCTGAGGTCTTGTTGCAGCAAAACCTAAACGATAAACTAAGTTATCTAGACGGCACTCTAATAACTTTAAGAAGTTAACACCAGTCTTGCCTTCCATCTTTGCAGCTTCGTTGAATGTCTTAACGAACTGCTTCTCAGAAACACCATAAGTGAATCTAACCTTCTGCTTTTCATGTAACTGTGCAGCGTATTCCTTTTCCTTTGCACGCTTTGCACCATGCTGGCCAGGAGCATACTTTCTCTTGATTAATTCCTTTTCTGTTTCAGAAATAGAATAACCTAAACGACGAGAAACCTTCCAGCTTGAACCTGTGAATCTTGACATTTTAATGTCCTCCTAAATATATTTTTATTTTAGAGGGTAACGTCATGGCCCATAACTTTAGGATATCTTAAATAGAATGTTCACCATCAAGCAGCGAAGGTTACTAATGAAACCATATTGGCTTTAAGATATTTACTAAGGTATTTGGACTGCTGCCTTTTACCCACGCTATCACATTATATCATTTGAGGGTGCCTCTGTCAAACAAAAAATTATATTTTTTCTAAGAAACCTTCTAGAATATGGATAGCCGCCTCTAGGTTTTTCTTATCCACTTCATTAAAGCTATTTTTGTTTGGAGAATCTATATCCAAAAGACCATAAAATGCATTGTTGACAAATATTGGTATACATATTTCAGAATTTGATGCGCTATCGCATGCAATATGTCCCTTGAATTCATGTACATCAGAAACAATGATTGTTTCTTTTTTTGTTGCACAAACACCACATACTCCTCTATTTAGAGGAATTACCATACAAGCCACATGACCTTGGAAGGGGCCAAGTTTTAATACTCCATCCTTAAATAGATAGAATCCTACCCAGTTAATTTCATCCATGTAATCATTAAGTAATGCAGAAGTATTGGATAATAATGTTACATCATAATCGATTCCGCCTAACAAAGATGGAAGTGTATTTAATATCATTTGATAATCACGATTCATATTCTTTACCTCGTAAATATTATATAGGATGTTCTATCGTTATGAAACAATAAAATTCTTTTCGTTTTTCCTAAGTTATGGTATAATCCATCCGTAAATAGTCTAAGGAGGCATATAATGATTTACAATCAGATTTTAGTAAGATTTGGTGATCTTACATTAAAGGGAAAAAACCAAAAGGTTTTCTTAAAGGCATTATACAAGTTAATGGATGAAAAAATGAAGGGATTAAATGTTTATGTTGAGCATACGCATGATCGTATTTTCATTCATTTAAATGATGAGGATGTGAATAAGGTAATCGAAAGATTAAATTATGTATCCGGTATTTCATCCTATTCATTGGTTGTTAAGTGTAGTGATAATTTAAATGAAATAAAAGAAACTTCCTTAAAACTTATGCAAGAGGTAGTAAAGAAGAAGACAACATTTAAGGTAAACACAAAGCGTGCAGATAAAAGCTATCCTATGCATTCTTTAGAGATTACGAAGCATGTTTCAGGCTATGTACTTGCTCATGATAGTGATTTGGTAGTTGATGTACATAATCCAGAGGTGGAATTAAATTTGGAAATTCGTGGTGGTGCATGCTACCTATTTAACACGAATCTTCGTGCCATGGGAGGTTTCCCTGTTGGCGTTGCAGGAAAGGGATTATTAATGCTTTCTGGAGGAATTGATTCCCCTGTAGCCGGATATTTAGCTATGAAGCAGGGTATTGAAATTGAATGTATTCATTTTGAATCAACCCCACTTACAAGTATTGAATCTGCACAGAAGGTTGTCGATTTAGTGAAGAAAATGGCAAGATATGCACCAGGGAATAAAATATGTGTACATTTTATTCCATTTAAGGAAATTCATATGGCATTATTAGATCATGTACCAGAATCCTATAATATTACCATTATGAGAAGAATGATGTATCGTATCGCAACAAAGCTTGCAATAAAGAAGAATTGTCTTGCGATTATTAATGGAGAATCTGTAGGTCAGGTTGCAAGCCAAACTCTAGGTTCAATGAACACGATTAATTCTGTCACAAATTTTCCAATCCTTCGACCACTTTGTACCTATGATAAAATGGATATTATGAATATCTCAAGAAAGATAGATTGCTATGAATTATCCATTAAACCATTTGAGGATTGCTGTACAGTATATGTGCCAAAGGCTCCAGCTACAGCACCAAAAAAGGAAAAGGCAGAGTTGTTTGAAAAGAGCTTTGACTATGAATCTATGATTGATAGTGCCGTAGAAAATGTGAATAGCATTATGATTGAAAGTGAATCTGATTTGGATTTATCTATGCTCGGCTTAGAGGTTAGAGAAGTAATTAAAGAATTAAAAGAAAAAAAGTAGAAATTATCCCTTAATTAAGGGATTTTTTCGACTTTAAAGCCTTATAAATTCTAGACTTAGAACCTATATTTTGGTATAATATTAACTATAAAGTATACGATTTTATGAAATCAGGTGAAAATGTGAAGGTATTACTTGTAAAAAATGATTTTGATGATCCTGAAATTTTATTAGAAATGTTTAAATCTCTTTTTAAGAATATGAAATCGAAAGAAGAGAATGGTTATATTGCTATATATTTTACATATGATAATAATTTAGATATCATTCATGTATTAAATGCCTTAGAGACTGAATTAGTAGGAAGTATACATGCATATATTTCAGAGGATAGAAGTGAGGATAGACTCGATAAGGAAATCCCTATTGCAATAAATCTACTAAACGAATTACCTTTAGGAGTATATAGCTTTAAGGAAGCCTTATTAAGGGTTAAGAATATTGAGAATAAGAAGGAAATATTGAATTATATTTTAGCTGGTTCTGGTATAAATGAGACATTCATATTAGAATTTGCAAAAAATAATTTAAATGTAAGCCAAGCATCTAAGGCTATGTTTATTCATAGAAATACGATGATTTATAAGCTGAATAAGCTAAAAGCGAATTCTCAATTTGATTTAACAAATTTTAATGATGCTTATATTCTTTATTCTTTATTAGAAAATAAATAAAGAAAAGACATAGTAACATGGTTATGCGCCTTTTTGTGCAAATTGCACATAGGAAAACGCTTTATTATACGATATAATTATAATGATATTTTTAGGAGGAATTTTATATATGGCGACATTAGATTTAATTAACATTAACAAGATTTATCCAAATGGTGTCCAGGCAGTATTTGATTTTAATTTACACATCGAAGATGAGGAATTTGTTGTATTTGTTGGACCTTCTGGATGTGGTAAATCAACTACATTACGTATGATTGCCGGACTTGAAGATATTACATCTGGTGATTTACTCATCGATGGTGAAAGAATGAATGACGTTAATCCTAGAGATAGAGATATCGCTATGGTATTCCAGTCTTATGCGTTATATCCTCATATGACTGTATATAATAATATGGCATTTGGTTTACAATTACGTCATATGCCAAGAAAAGAAATTGATCAGTTGGTTGGTAAGGCAGCAGAAACATTAGGTCTAGTACCATTCTTAAACCGTTACCCAAGACAGTTATCTGGTGGTCAGTGTCAAAGAGTTGCTTTAGGTAGAGCAATCGTTAGAAACGCTAAGGTATTCTTAATGGATGAACCACTATCTAACCTAGATGCAAAGCTTCGTGTTACCATGCGTGGTGAATTAATTAAGCTTCACAAGAGATTAGGCTGTACTACAATTTATGTAACACATGACCAAACTGAGGCTATGACAATGGGTACAAAGATTGTCGTTATGAAGGATGGTAGAATCCAACAGGTTGGTACTCCAAGAGAAGTATATGAAAAGCCTGCAAATGTATTCGTTGCCGGATTTATTGGTCAACCTCCTATGAACTTTATTCATGGTATGCTTCATGATAATGGAACATTTACTACAACAAAGAATAAATTTACATTCCGTATTCCTGAATCTAAGCTTGAGATTCCAAGAGAATTAGGATATGAAAACCGTGAGGTTATCTTAGGTATTCGTCCAGAGGATGTATATGATAATCAAAATAAGGAAATGATGGCGAAGTGGGATCAATTCTCGAGATTAGATATCACAGCTGAAATCTCTGAATTACTTGGTGGTGAAACGAATGTTTACACTACAGTAGATGGAGATCAGGTAGTTGCTGCAGTTCCTTGTAGAGATGATATTGCTCCAGGTCAGCCATTTAAGCTATGGTTAGATTTTGATCATATTCATCTATTCGATCCAGATACTGAAGAAGTTATCAATGAGAACTCTAAGCATGCATTCACGGATGATGACGATTTAGATATCTAAAAGCTTATAAAATGTTTAAAAAAGTTATGGAACCGTTTTATTATTACGGTTCCATATTTTTTTGTGAAAAAATTAGTTAACCCCGTTGACTATTCCTAGAATATGTATATAATATATATGCATTAGTTAACTGGGTTAACTTTATTTTAGAGGTGATTTGAAATATGACAAAGGAAGAGAAAGCATTAGATTATTTTAATCAATTCCGTGAATGCAAATTTTCAAGTCTTCATAAGCCATTTACTGGAGCGGATTCTGGTATGGGATTTATCTTAGTATATATGTATCATCATATAAAAGAGGCATCCCAAAAGGAACTTGCCGAAAAAATGAATGTTTCAAAGGCAAGAATCACAAGCTTAATTAAAAAAATGGAGGAAAAAGGACTTGTAAATCGAAAAACATCCATGGAGGATGAAAGAGTTAATATTATTAGCCTAACCGGTAAGGGTAATGAGCTTGGAGAAAAAATGGTTCAATATTCTTTAAAGATTGTTATGCGATTAATTGATGAAATCGGCACAGATGAAATTGATCGTTTTATTACGACACTGTTAAAAATCAAGGATGTATTAGTGGATGTTACGCCTTGCTGTAATGAGGAGGTTTAAACATGTTAAGATTAGAAAACATTAAAAAGAATTATTATGTTGGAGATATTACGGTTGAAGCATTAAAGGGAGTTAATTTATGCTTCCGTAAGAATGAATTTGTATCTATATTAGGCCCATCAGGCTGTGGCAAGACAACCTTATTAAATATTATTGGAGGTCTTGATCAATATACCTCTGGTGATTTAGTAATCGGTGGAAGAAGCACAAAGGAATTTGAAGGACATGATTGGGATATTTATAGAAACCATAGAATTGGTTTCATTTTCCAAAGCTATAATTTAATTCCTCACCAAACGGTATTAGGCAATGTTGAGCTTGCCTTAACTATAGCTGGTATTTCAAAGCAAGAAAGAATCGCAAGAGCGAAAAGAGCATTAGACCGTGTAGGTCTTCAAGGTCAATATTATAAGCATCCGAATCAGATGTCTGGTGGACAGTGTCAAAGAGTTGCTATCGCAAGAGCTTTAGTCAATGAGCCTGAAATTTTGCTTGCGGATGAGCCAACGGGAGCACTTGATACAGAAACATCTATCCAAATTATGGATTTAATTAAAGAAATTGCTCAAGAAAGATTAGTAATCATGGTTACACATAACCCTGATCTAGCCTATAAGTATTCCACAAGAATTGTAAAATTTTTGGATGGTGAGGTAATGGAGGATTCGAATCCTTTTACCGTAGAGGATGAAAAAAAGGAGCTTCTAGAATCACAAAAGGAAGAAGAATTAGGTTATGAGGCTGAGGTGAAGAAGAAAAAGGAAAGGGCTAAGATGAGTCTTTGGACAGCATTTAAGCTTTCTGCAAGAAATCTTCGCTCAAAGTTCAAAAGAACCTTTATGGTAGCCTTAGCTGGATGTATTGGTATTGTTGGTGTTTCAACGGTACTTGCCTTTTCTAATGGCGTTCAAGGCTATATTGCGGATCTTCAAAATGATATGCTTGCAGGTTATCCTGTTGCAATATCGTCCTCAACCCTAGATTATACAAATCTACTTGGTGGTGGGTTAATGTCGAATACAGAAGAGGTTAATCCAGAGCATGACCGCTCTAAATTATTCATCTCCTCTTTAGTTCGTACATTATATAACATGAATGGTGTAACCTCTACAAATGAGATCACTAAGGAATATATGGATTTCTTGGAGGAAATGCCTAAGAATTATGCAGAATTAATTCATTATGATTATGGTTATCAAATTGCTCCAAATCTTTATACGGATTTCAAAACTGCAGATGGTAAAACACATAAAATGAGTGTTGCGGCTATTCAAGCAACCTATGCATCTGTATTAAATAATGTTGAAGAATTTAAGGAATATTCTTCAATGATCTCCTCTGTTACTGTTATGACAGAGGCTCCATCGAATGCAAAATACATTGGAGATATGTATGATGTTTTATATCTAGAGGATGGTATGACATTAGAGGATGTTTTTGATGATAAAACCTCCTTAATTGCGGTTGCAAGTAAGAATTCCAATACATTAAATGATTTAGAGCTTGCGGAATATGGATATTTCTCTCAGGAACAATTCTTAAATTATTGCTATAGAGTTGGAAATAGTGAATTATATGTAGATAATCCTATTCTGGATGTTCCTGACACCTTAAGTTATGAAGATCTAGCTAGCAAGAAATTCACATGGTATCCAAATGATACTGTATATACGAGCGGTACAGCAGATGATGATTTAGGCGATAAATTCTATGCTAGTGCTTATGCGGATGGAACTTTATATAATGAGGCTGGAAATGAATATGACAACTATAGAAGAGAGGCATTTAGTGATGCAGGTAGCATTGATTTAAATGTTAAATGTGTCCTAAGATTAAAGGATGACCATTCCTATGGTGCTATGGCCGCTGGTGGCCTATATTATACTGAGGCACTAACAAAGTATATGAGAGAACAAAATTTAGGCTCTAGTGTTTGCGCATCTGCAAAGGATCAGGATGGTACACTATATAATGTTGAAATAGGTTATAAATTTAGATTTGATGGCAATTCATCTACATCCCTTGAAAAGTATTATTTAACTGCATCTGGTTCATCCATTATGTCTTATATTTCTCAGTTCTTAGGTGCTCAATCGGGCTCTAAGCAGGTATCTACTTATAGCCAGGCAGCTTTAGGTGGTGCTGAATTCCCAACAACTATTGAATTTTATACCTCTACCTTTGAACAAAAGGATTTACTAACAAGCTATTTAGATGTATGGAATAAGGATAATGCAATAAACTTGTATAAGCAAAATAATGATGGCTATTATGAATCTATAGTAAAGGATGAAAAGGGGAATGATATTATTTCCTATTATTACTATGATAAGTCAACAAAATCCTTCTATTCTGTAAATTTATCTAGTGATAAGTATGCTCTAGATTTTAATGGAAATCAGTATAAGCTTGTATTAAATAAAGAAACAGATGATGCAGTTTTCTATAAGAAACTTGCAGATAAGATTGGAGATTCATTCTTTATAGATGGACAGGTTGAAGTTACAGATAATTATTCTATTAATGCTTATTCCTTAGGATCTTATATTTTATTTGGCGATGAGTTTGAAACATCCAATATTTATTATGATGATCTTGAGGTTGTAAAGGATAAGGATAATAATACAAGATTTGGTGGCTATTTATATTCCTATAAGAATTCTGAGGGAGATAATAAATATGTCATGAAGGTTCAAAATGAATCCTATTATAAGCTATCCTTAGATAAGGATGGTAATGTAATGGCCACAAGAAATGGCTATGAAAGATATTATTATGTAGAAGAGGATGATGCCTTCTATTATGATGAATATGTACTTGTTACCGATGCATTAGGTAATCCTATCCTAGATTCTAACAATAATAAGCAATATACATTGAAAACAACTAAAGTCGAAGATACGGATTTAAAGAATTTATATGCAGAGGAAGATCCATATTCCTATGCAAATGTCGTAAAGAATCCAACCTATACAATTGCAGGTAATGAATATACATTAAATACCTTAGGATTGTATATTGATATGGCAAGCTTAGGTGATTTAGATTTATCTAATGTTTTGGTGGATTATGATACAAAGATTATTACATTAGAGGATTATTCAGGTATTGACTTCTATTATAAGGATACTAAGGATACAGGCGTTAAATATTATTATGTGGATTATACAGAAGAAGAAAAGAATGGTACTATAGTTTCCTATTTACATGGTAATGATGTTTCTAAATACATTGATGCAACGAATTTAGAAAATAGTGATGTGTCTGGTTATATTTCAGATTTATATATTTTAAATGAGGATGGCTCTTTATCTGCAGTATCTGCAGATTTTAGTCAAGATCCTCTTACCATTGCCCAAATGATTGAATTAAAGGTTATTGGTAATAAGCTTGATGATTTATCCATATTAACTATAGACGATTCCTTAAAGATCGAATATACCGATATGATTGGTATTATCATTACCTTAGTGAATACATTAATTCAAATTATCACTTATTCATTAATCGCATTTACCGCATTATCCTTAGTTGTATCTACTGTAATGATTGGTATTATTACTTATGTTTCTGTTGTAGAAAGAATCAAGGAAATTGGTGTCATTCGTGCTTTAGGTGGTAGAAAGAAGGACGTATCTCATCTATTCAATGCAGAAACACTTATTATTGGCTTCAGTGCTGGTGTTTTGGGTATTGTCATTACATATCTATTAAGTCTATTAATCAATGTAATTTTAGGCTCTATTGTTGGAGTTTATACGATCGCATCCCTACCATGGTATCAAGCAATTCTAATGGTTGCTATCAGTATTGTATTAACTATGATTGCAGGCTTAATCCCAGCATCAAGTGCTGCAAAGAAGGACCCTGTGGTTGCTTTAAGAACAGAATAACAAAGATAAGAATCAGTAATTTTTACTGGTTCTTTTTTTGGCTTTAAAGTGTTTTCAGTGACGAAATATTTTCGTAAATTCATTGAAAAAAGAAGAAAAAGTGATAGAATAGGAATTGAGGTGAACAATGAATATGAAAACAATTTTACTTGCCGGAGGTGCTGGCTATATCGGCTCACATACAGCCGTTGAATTATTAAATTCAGGATATGACGTTGTAGTTGTTGATAACTATCGTAATAGCTGTCCTGAATCCATTAGAAGAGTAGAGAAGATTACAGGAAAAAAGGTAAAGCTATATGAGGCAGATGTTGCAGACAAAGTAGCTTTAGAGAAAATATTTAGTGAAAATAAGATTGATGCTGTCATCCATTTTGCGGGCTTAAAGGCTGTTGGTGAATCTGTAAAGATGCCAGTTGCATATTACAGAAATAATATTGATACAACATTAACATTACTTGAAACAATGAAGAAGTTTAATGTAGAAAATATCATTTTCTCATCTAGTGCAACTGTATACGGTGAGGATAATAAAGTTCCATATACAGAGGAGATGAAAAGAGGAACATGTACAAATCCATATGGCTGGACAAAGGTTATGATGGAGCAAATCCTAGAGGATACAGCAAAGGCTAATCCTGAGATGGGTGTTGTTCTATTAAGATATTTCAATCCAATTGGTGCTCATGAATCTGGTCTTATTGGCGAAGACCCACAGGGTATTCCTAATAATTTAATGCCATATGTTGCACAGGTTGCTGTAGGTAGAAGAGATCATTTGACTATTTTTGGAAGAAATTATCCAACTCCAGATGGAACTTGTAGAAGAGATTATATTCATGTTGTAGATTTAGCTCGTGGTCATGTTAAGGCAATTGATTATGTTTTTGGCATGAAGGGTGTTGAAATCTTCAATTTAGGTACTGGTACACCATATTCTGTAACAGAAATTGTTACAACATTTGAGAATGTTAATAATCTAAAGCTTAAATATGAATATGGCGAAGCAAGAGCTGGTGATTTACCTGAATCTTATGCAAATGCAGATAAAGCATATAAGATTTTAGGCTGGAAGGCTGAAAAGACTTTAGCCGATATGTGTCGTGATTTATGGAGATGGCAATCTATGAATCCTAACGGATTTAATAAGTAATACGTTTTGTCCACAAAAAATTGTGGACTTTTTTCTGTCAATGACTTTTGAAAAGTTCCTATAATTTATTTAACATGAGCACTGCTTTAATCTTGTTTAAGGCGGTGTTTTTGTTTTGCTACGAAACTGTCAAAGGATGCTTTCTTCCATGGATGAGTCATAGGTGGAATATATGCTTGTTTTGGTTTCTTTTCTTTTGATTCATCAAATTCTAATGATACTTCTTTGTGTTC
>NZ_JAXFPY010000004.1:0-5679 GCF_034179385.1 Anaeroplasma sp. | reverse complement strand
GCTTTATAGTCACTTGGTTTGATAAAGAAGATTCTATAGATTATCCAATTATATTACCAACAATTTATTTTAAAAAGAATGGAAATATAGGTGGTATAATATGTACCCAATGTCAAGGACACTTATAAAAAAAGGTATATGTTATTAATAAGGAATCAATCCCCTAGGGGATTCGCGGCCTAGATTGAAGCTGATTGTATGTTTAATTACCCTTTGGGTTACGTAGAAAAGAAAACTGCAATTGTAAATGAAATCAGTCCATACGAATATATCGATTGTATCGATTCAAAATGCCGTGGCAAAATCGTTGTTGATTACATTGACAGATTCTATACAGGTTCTTTAGATGGTGAAGAAATCAAAAAAGAACTCGAAGCCAGGATAAATATTTTTTTCAAATAAATTTCTTCCATAGCATTGATTTTTGAAAAGAATTATTCCATAATAAACATAGTTTATCGATTTTATCATAATTCAACAAATCGTGGAGTCATTCAACAAATTGTTAATCCACATTTTGTTGATTTCCCTTTATAATAGGTGCTGTCGGAGGTAAACGAAAAATGACATTGGGAACGAATATTAGAAAATTTAGAAATGAAAAAGACATGACACAAAAGGATTTAGCTGATGAGCTACATTGTACTCCACAGGCAGTATCTAGATGGGAAGCAGATGAGGTTGAGC
Source organism: Anaeroplasma sp. (assembly GCF_034179385.1). Classification (NCBI taxonomy): domain Bacteria; kingdom Bacillati; phylum Mycoplasmatota; class Mollicutes; order Anaeroplasmatales; family Anaeroplasmataceae; genus Anaeroplasma; species Anaeroplasma sp. The sequence goes on along the minus strand of NZ_JAXFPY010000004.1, from coordinate 4,992 downwards.
CTTCCATAGATACATTAAAACAAATGGCTACATTATTTGGTTGTAGTATGGATGATCTATTTGGGTTAGAGTCTAAGAAAGAAACCATTATTGTAAAGGAACCTGAAGTTGTTGAAAAGGTAGTATATACTGAAGCACAACCTGTACTTGGCGTTTGTGATGGCTGCGGTAAAATGATTAAGGATCTAAAGGATTATTTTAAAGTAGATAAGCGCGTTCAAGTTTCAAGAGGAAGCACAGTAAAAACAGTAATCTACTGTGCGAACTGTAAAAAGAAGGACGATGAGGAGCAGGCAAGAATTAAGGATGAGCGTGAGGCAGAGGAAAGAAAAGAATTTGAAACTGCAAGGGTTCACTCCTTCATTTGGCCAACAATATTATTAGTTGCTTTAGTTGTTACTGGAATTGTTGGATTTGCTCAAGGCAATACCAATCTTGGAATTGGTGGAATCGTAGGTGGTGTGTTTGGCTATTTATTGCTTGCGACACTAATTTTAAATAATACTTTTGTATCAGATGTATTTACAAGTGTTGCTGGCTTTGGATTTGTAAAAATGCCTGGAGTCATCTTTAGCTTAAGCTTTGATGGAATAATCTTCTTAATTGTAACTAAGATTATTCTATTCTTAATTAGTGTTTCTATTGGTGTATTCTTTGCAATTTTTGGAACTATATTAAGTGCTTTATTAAGTGTAATTGGATATCCTCTTGCACTATATAGAAACTTCCATTACATAGATATTTAAAAATAATAAACATAAATAATAAGAAGGAGAAAGAAGAAAATGAAAAAGAAATTTATTACTGGTTTATTACTTGCTGGTGCAACCTTTGCACTTGCATCCTGTGGAGAGGCGACTACCCCTACAACATCAAAAATTGAAACAACTACGGAGGACAAGCCTACTACATCTATTGACACAAGAACAGATAAAGAGGTTGTGTTAGATGCGAAGGAAAATTCTTTTGGCGATGAGACTAAAGGTTTTGATTATGATTACACATTAAACTTTGCTGTTACTCTAAAATCCGCAAACAAGTCTGTTAGTGGTACTCAAACAGGTAATGTTAAGTATTCAAAGGGTAGTGATGTAAGCTATGTTTCTAAAAGAAAGAATTCAGGTTTATTATTCTACGATAGTGAAGTCCTTGAGGTTTTAAAGGATAATACTTTAACTACAGTAAAAACAAATGAATATGGTGATGTAATTAAAGTAGATAGAGAAGCTAAATCAAATGACTTTAAATATGATACATCTTCATTTGCAAAGATTTTATTTGAGTATTCTAGTGATGAAATTAAGGAAGTTACAAAGAGTAATGGAAAGTATAATATTAAGACAAAAATGAATGCTTCAAGAGTTCTTGATATTGCGGCTCCATATATTTCTTCATATGTAATTAAGAAGGCTTTACCAGATAAAAATGTTGAGGTTGATGCTACAACATCTACTTCACTTACTGTACAAAATGATTTAATTAAATCATATGAATACAGCTTTAGCTTTGATATTTCAGCGATTTCAGTAACAATTAATTACACAATTAATGTTAATAAATCTAATGCTGAAATCACATTAAATGATAACGATTTAAATAAATTTGGTCTTGGTGAAGAAGCATTAAATAATAACTTAAATGCTATCAAGACAAAGATTGATGCATTCAAGAATCAAGCTTATAGTGCATATGATTATACGTTAAAGACTGGTGTCGACTATGATGGCGCTAATTCGATTGATATGACTGTTCAAGGAAATACCAAGAGAAAGGTTGATAACAATGAGGTTTATTTCAATAATCTTGTAGAAATTGATACAGATTTAAAGAATGCAGACTTATATAAGTCTATTGATATTGCCGATTGTAAATATAATAGAGGTAGATTAGAGAATGGTTCATATGGCGATTGGAAGATCAACGCTTTAACGGATAAAGGATATGAATTAGATTCTGCGACTTATGATCCTTCATATGATGAGTATTATTTATTATTAGATTCCTTATTGACAACAAGCAATCTTAATTATATTGAATATAAGGAAAAGGATAATAAAACTACATATTCAGTTGCATTAACAAAGGAAGGTGCAGTTAATGTCATTAATTATTTTAATGATAATATAAACATTGACCCATTCCATGAAAATACAATTAAAGCATTGTCTAACTTCGAATTAGATTCATTATATTTAGCTAAATATAATTTCTATATTACTGTTGAGAATAATAAATTATCTGAAATTAAATTAGATATTAAAGGTTCATTCAATTCTTGCTATGATAATTCTCGTGACTTTACTCAAAAGTCTTTAGCTGATTTCTATCTAAATCTTGAGCTTAAGGTTACTGAATTAACAACTTATGAAGTACCAACAGAATTAAAGGGATTAAAGTAATTGCATTATATTATCGAAAGTGGCTTTCAAGCGAAAGCCACTTTTTGAAGCAAAGGTTAAGAAAGAAGATTAGATCAGATATTTAGAATAAGGCTGAAATAAATGCTTTATTTTTCTAATAGAATGCCGTCATTCTATAAAATAAGAAAAAGAGAGTTGAAAGATAATATAACGAATTAGATTAACCACGATTTTATCGTGGTTTTCTTTTCCGCTACTGATTCTATTAAGTATTTATAAAAATATCTTTATATAATAAAGAATAAATGTAACCCATATTTATTTAACAAGTGATATTTATTAATATTAATATATTAAATTAAAAATGATATAATGAAATCAAAGAAAAAAGTGAACCACTTTGGTTGCAAAAAAGAAAAATACAAACATAGGATTAATGGAGGAGAAAATAAAAATGAAGGTAAAATTTAGTGTAAAGGATTCAAAAACTTTAGAATTACAAGAAAACGCATCTAAAGGAGATATCATTGACTTAACAGAGGAAATCTCTATTGATACTACTTCCTTAGAAGCAAAATTAAATGAAGAAATTGATAGAAGCAAGGATAAGATTTATCTATCTAAGCTTGAAAGCGAAAAGAAGGCACTTCTTGCAACCTTTAATGAAGAAAAGGAGCGTGAGCTTGCTAAGCTTAAGATTGAAATCTCTAAGCTTGAAAATGATTTAAAGGTTAGCCTAGAGAAAAAGGATTCCGAAAAGGAGCTTGCGCTAAAGAACCAGGAAATGGAAAAGAAGGATCTTCTTGCGAAAAAGAATGAAGAGATTAAGGAATTACAAAACCAAATTTTAAACGCTAACCAAGCTAAGGAAATTGCTATACACGAAGCTTTAACAAAAAAGAATGAAGAAATTCAAAAGCTAAATGAAGAAATTAAGGTATCAAAGGCAAACCATAGTTTAGCACTTTCTGAACAATCTCGTAAGAACCAAGAAGAGCTTACTGAAATGAAAACTAAGATTATGGAATTAAACCATAAAATCGAAGAAGAAAAGCGCAGTAAGGCTGAAGAGCTCAAGGCTCAAGAGGAAGCTACAGAAAAGCTTCTAAAGATGAAGGATGAGCAAATCGAGCAATACAAGGACTTCAAGAAGGGCTTATCTACAAAGATGATTGGCGAATCCTTAGAACAGCATTGCTTAAATGAATTCAACAAGGTTAGAGCTTATGCATTCCCTAATGCTTATTTCGAAAAGGACAATGATGTCGTTGATGGTACAAAGGGTGACTTCGTTTTCCGTGAGGAAAAGGACGGAGTAGAATTATTATCCATTATGTTTGAAATGAAAAATGAAATGGATACTACATCAACTAAGCATAAGAATGAGGATTTCTTTGATAAGCTAGATAAGGATAGAAAAAAGAAAAACTGCGAATATGCAGTATTAGTAACAATGCTAGAATTAGATAATGAAGCCTATGATGGTATTGTAGATGTATCCTATAGATATCCTAAGATGTATGTCATTCGTCCACAATTCTTAGTATCCTTAATTGGTATTTTAAGAAATCAAGCATTAAATACTATAAGCTACAAAAAGGAGCTTGAAACTATTAAGAATCAGGATATTGATGTATCTAATTTCGAAGCTAAGATGCTAGACTTCCAGGATAAATTCGGAAAGAATTACGCAAGAGCTCAAGAGAAGTTCCAAACTGCAATCGATGAAATCGATAAATCTATTGCTCATTTAAACAAGATTAAGGAAGCCTTAATCTCTTCAGAAAACAATTTAAGACTTGCGAATGATAAGGCTCAGGATTTATCGATTAAGAAGCTTACTCGTGGTAATCCTACTATGCAAAAGAAATTCGAAGAAGCAAGAAAAAATAATGAATTAGAAGAAAAATAATTCAGCTCAATAAAGTATGCCATCTTAAAATGAATAAGATGGCATTTTCTTTTTTTGAGAAGCACTCATGTTAAAATGGTAAGTTGAAATTGTCTTGAAATTAATATTCTATGAATATTATTAAAACAAGTCGACTACGGATGTATTGATTCTATCGTTAAAACTTTAATTAAAATATTCCTAAGCAAACATTTAAAATAATAAAATCGCGGAAAAAATTTGAAAAACAAGTCTAGTAAGTAATTATATTTAATATAATTAAATTTAAGTTAATGATCTATGATTTTAAAAGTTATAGGTCATTTTTATTCTTAAATAATTATAGATTAATTGAATATATAATTAATAAGTATTATTAAATGCATTGAAAAATGCAATATAAACGATAAAATCGGTTGGAAAAATGCAAGTTTTGTCATTAAAACAGGTTGGAAAATGCAACAAATGTGGCATATTACATTTGGATTTATTTTTGAAACTTTATGTATTCGAGATTTAAAAATATATTCTTCTTTATATAATGGAGAAATATCTTATTATCATGATAAATATGACTTAGAAGCTGATTGTGTTTTACATTTAGATGATGGAAGATATGCACTAATAGAATTTAAATTAGGAGAAAAAAATGTTGAAGATGGTGCAAAGCATCTACTTGAAATTGAAAGATTAATCAAAGTTCATAACGAGAAAGAAAAGAAATATCCTTTAAGATTACCA
>NZ_JAXFPY010000100.1:0-14030 GCF_034179385.1 Anaeroplasma sp. | reverse complement strand
GTATTTATCTACTATGTATTCAATTCCATCTCTATTCATTTGATTATTAAATTTGTTTAATATTAGATAATTATCATTTAAATAATTTTCGTTTAAACATTTTTTAATATATTTTTTTATTATGTTTGAAGTAGTATTATCAATTGGAACAATTCTTGATTTATTTCCCTTTCCATTAAGTTTAATGGTTGTTGTCTCGCCAAAATATATGTCTTTTAATTTGATATCACATAGTTCCTGTACTCTAGCACCGGTATCATATAATACAGCTAATATCATTTTATGTTTTAATCCGGTAATAGAATTTTCATTCGGACAATTAATTAATTCTCTCATTGTATCAATTTCAAGATAACCAACGACCTTACTTGAACCTTTTGCTGGTTTGATTGAAATGATTTCTTGTAACTGCCTTAATAATTCAGGGTTTTCTATTTGACAAAATTTAGAGAAACTTTTGATTGCCGCTAATCGTTGATTAGCTGTAGAAATCGAACAGTCTTTTCTAATATATTTCAGAAAACCAATAATCAATTCTTTATTGAAATTTTTCATATTAAATCTTTCAATTTCATAATTTAGTTCATCTTTAATATAAATTAAAAATAATTTAATAGTGTCACGATAAGAATAGATTGTATTTTTTGAAAAATTTCTTTGAAAAGGTAAGTAATCACCTAAGAAATTAGTGATATTTTTACTAAAATCAGTTGGCTTAGTAATACTCATCATTCTCTACCTCCTGTTCTATTATAATATCTCCTAATTTATTTTTCAGTTTTGAAACCAATGTTGGAAACAATGATTCAGTTAATTTAATGTAATATGCTGTTTCCTTATATGTTTCGTGACCTAGCATGACTCTTAGGTACTCCATTTTATTTAGTAAAGGTTTCTCATCTAGTATCCATTTTTTAATGATATTCACACAATAAGTGTGTCTAAAATCGTGTATTCTAGGACCTTTGCCCGTATGTGATATTCCTGCTATATTTAAATACCTTCTAAAATTTTTGTATAAATTACCATTTGTCATTTCTCTACCTGGGTATAACATAAAAAAATATTCATCTTCATTAGAATCATTATGTATTGCCTTTCTTATTTCAGAACATTTTTTTGCTAAATTAGAATGTATAGGTATAAGTCTATCTTTGTTATTTTTACTATTTTTAACTACTAAATAACACTCATCCTCATGCATATCTTTAACCCTTAATAGCCTAAGTTCCGATACTCTCATGCCACTTGTATATAATATTCGAAAGAATACTGGCATTATAAGCGACCTATATGGACATTCACTTGGAACGGATTTACTCAAATCTACAGCTTTAAAGAATCTTTGAATTTCATCATCAGTATAAATATGCGCTTCATATCTATTACCTTTCTTATATATTCCTTTTGGTGGAACATATGATTTTATGCCAATTTCATTTAGATATGTAGTAATAATGCGTAAGGAAGAAACTCTATGATTTCTATTATTAATGGTTTCCCAAGTCCGTTTTGCACACCATTTATCACATATTTCTTTTGTTAAAGCTTTATTTGAACAATTATTTTCAATTAAAAATTTATCAATTCTTAAAAACACATTAAATTCTACTTCATACTTCAAACCTTTAGCTCTTTTTAATGCTATTAGATCATTAAGCTCATCTTTAATAATACTTTTAAATTCGCTCATTATGCAATTTCTCCCTCGCATAAGTCTAATACACATTCTCTTAATTTTTCTAAATCATTTTTTAAGTATATTGCAGTAATGTCAATACTAGAATGTCCCAAGAGTCCAGAAATAACTGGCAAATTGACACCATTTTCAAGTAAAAGTGTAGCTGCAGTATGACGTAATGAATGAAATCCAGCTTTGTGTTTTTTTAAATCCAGTCCAGCTTTTAATGCATATTTTCTAATAATATGACTTAAGTGATTATTTTCACAAAATATATCAAAAGGTGGCATATGTTTTATGAAGATATATTCTGTATCATAAAACTTTGGTCTTGCATTCTTGATGTAATCAATTATTGCCAAGCCTACTTTCTTATTTAGTGGATTTGTGATTGGGTTTCCCGTCTTAGATTGAATAAATGAAATAGTATTTTTTCTCCAATCGATATCCTTAAATTTTAATTTACGAATATCCGATATTCTCATACCTGTTAATGTAGCTAATATAATCATTGCATAATCACGTTTACCGATTGGACTATTTCTATCGATAACAGCTAATATGGATTTTATTTCTTCTGTAGTCCATGCTGAAGGAACTTTAGTTTGCTTAGACATTTTAGGCATATGAATTAAAACGGATATATCATCTGCAATTACTCCTTTGTCATATAGAAATCGAATTAGATTTCTGATGCCACATAGTTCCAATTCAATTTTTTTAAAAGAATACCCAGAAAGAGAAATAATATAATCATTAATGTTTTTCATCATTACATTACTTAAAATTATATTCTTTTGTTGTAGAAAATCCAAAAAGTGCAGGGAAATTTTTATATAATGATTTTGAGTATTTTTAGAAAAACTACTATTAGTTATAAATTGAAGATAAGAATCATAATATGATTTATAATTTGAATTTAACTCAAATTTTGCTCCCTTAGAATAATATCTTCTAGTTAAAACCCCATAAAGTTTATAATCTTGAATCATATTAATATTTCTTAAAAGTTGGACTTCGCGTTGCTTCAGATTTTTATTATCAAATCTTGTGCTGAATTGGTATTTATCTTCCAAAAATTGGAGTCCATATTCGATTGAAAATTCTTCGGTTCCAAATTTTTCAATCATATAAGCGGCTAATTCTTTCCATACACGAACATATGTATGAATAGTTGTTTGTGTATAGTTATTCAGGGTCATTAGCTCAGTTAAACCCTTGATTGCATAATTAATATTCATAAGTTTGATCCTTTCTAGACTTTATTAAGTCTATTTAAAATCAAACATATTATGCCGAGATAATCAAGAAAGATTCGATACCGTTATATATATTCTCGGCATAATATTTAACTCCGCATAAGGAGGTTTATGTCGATATCGGCATAAACCTCCCTGCGGAACTCCAATGGTAGTTGATGAAACTAAGCCATTATCCATTACTCCTGCTTGTAAGAACTTACGTATTAAATGAACTGTATGACTATCATTTACTTGTTCCCTTAGTATTGAGATTAATTTATCGTGATTTACTGTATCAAAGTACTTTTCGATATCCAAATCGATTACCCATTCAAATCCTTCATTAAGATACTCTAATACCTTGCCTATTGCCGTGTGACAGTCCCTATTAGGTCTAAAGCCGTAAGAGTACTCACTAAATACATTTTCGTATATTGGTACTAATCTTTGGGCTATTGCCTGTTGTATAACCCTATCAACCACAGTTGGTATTCCTAGAGGTCTTAATTTGCCATTGGATTTTGGAATATATACTCTTCTTACGGGCTGAGGCTTATATGTCTTATTCATAATAGAAGAAATAATTTCTTCCCTATGTTCATTAAAGTATGGCTCGAGTTTGTCAACTGACATTTTGTCAATGCCACTTGCCCCCTTATTTGCCTTTACTCTTTTGATTGCCTCATTTAAGTTTTCAACACTCAAAATCTCTTCGATTAAGCTCATTTGCTGCTCCTCCTCCATTTGTAAATGTATTTGGAATCATCCTCGACTACTTTATCATCATTGGTTACGCTCCAATGTTATAGACTATCTCATCTTACAGATTATCCAAATATTGCTTATAGTGATTCGCACTATATAAACATTAGGTCCTTTAGTGGTTGGCATCCACCTACTACGACCTCAGCTGACTCCTCATCAATTCACCTTTTTCGTTAGAGTTTACTATATTCGTTTTAAGACATCTAGACATCTCTTTGATGAGGTCTCCCGGGGTAATTCACTAATCTTTCATCCCACAACCTCTTGATTTACTGTTTTGGTTTTACGTTTACCATTAGGACTTCAGTTTGATATGCAACCTTATCCACTTACCATTTAGCCTCATCAAGTTTCTGTTCGTAGGCTCAAGGATTTTGCTACACCACTTCCTTCACCCCAACATCACTGTTTTCGGTTTGTGGTTCGCTACACTTGGCGGTAAATACCCGTGACTGGACTTTCACCAGCAAGATTAGTGCCATGCCCGGCACACATAATAAAAGAAGAATAGGCGTAATGTCTATTCTTCTTCTTGATATTTTATCTTAGGATTTTTAAAATCAAATGGTGTTATTTGATATACATAATAATTTAACCAGTTATAATATAGGATATTTGCAGTAGATCTCCATAAAACATCCACATCGGTTTTATCCTCATTGAAATAATTTAGAGGCTCGTGAATAGGTAGATTCTTAGATAAATCTCTTTCATATTCACTTTTTAGAGTGTATTTATCATATTCTAAATGACCTAAGACAAATACCTGCTTTTTATCTCTAGATCTTAATATGGTTGTTCCACATTCTTTAGATGTACATAGAGGAATTAATTCCTTACAGGATAATAAATCCTCCTCCTTATTATAGGTATGTCTTGATTGTGGTACATAGAAGATATCATCAATACCATTTAATAATACTTCATGAATTACAGCCTTTTTATGCCTATAAACACCAAATAGCTTTTCAGGTAGTGGATATTTTTTAATTCCATAGAAGTAATTTAAGGCAGCCTGTGCACCCCAACAAATAAACATTGTGGATGTAACATTTGTTTTGGTAAATTCAAAGATTTCCTTTAATTCCTCATAATAATCGACATCGTTAAAATCTAAATGCTCTACAGGAGCTCCTGTAATAATCATTCCATCGAAGTTTCTACCCTTGATTTCATCAAATGTTGTATAGAATTTATCTAGGTGAGAAGCACTCGTGTTTTTTGATTCATGGCTCTTAGGTGAAATTAATGTTAAATTCACCTGTAAGGATGAATTGGCAAGAAGTCTACATAATTGTGTTTCTGTTTGAATTTTTGTAGGCATTAAATTCAAAATTAAAATATCAATAGGACGAATGTCCTGAGAGTCTGCACGCTTTTTGGACATGACGAAGATATTCTCATCTTTTAAAATATTATATGCTGGTATATCCTTTGGTATAATAATAGGCATATTGTCATCCCCTTTTAAAAATTTGATAACATTATAGCACATTTTTATTTATGTTTCTATAAAATTATATTATTGCATAATTTATAAAATTATGTATAATATTTTTGGTAGTTGGGTAATCGAGCAGAAATGTTAGGAAAGTCCATGCTAGCACAGGCTGTGATGCCTGTAGTGTTTGCGCTGGTTTAATAAATAAGGCCAGGCACCTTATGGTGACGGCGAATCTAGCCTAAGTCTATGATATGGTAAGGATTCATAAAGTGCCACAGAAACGATACTTTTGGAAACAAAAGAGTGAAACGTTGGTAAACCCCACAAGCTAGAAACCCAAATTTTGGTAGGGGAGTCTCCAAGGCCGAATAAGAAGGCATGAGGAGGAAGGGAAACCTTAGATAAATGATTACCGCTCTTATGAGTACGGAACATGGCTTATAGACTACTACTTTATTTTAAGGCTCTAGGAGCCTTTTTAATTTTTTGAGTCATAAATTCTAAATTGAAATAGTATTATAAGGATTGAATTCTATTTTCTAAGGACGAAAAGATGAATTGTTATTTAATAAAGTAGGCAGTAGTAAATATACGAAGTAGCTTTCGATAAAAAATGAAGAATATCATTGATTTTTTACAAAAATAACACTATAATTGATTTAGAAAAATTAAAAGATGAGAGATATAAAATGAAAAGATTTAAATGTTCTTGTGTTGGCATATTTTCTTGGATTATTGCTATTATGCTTTCTAATGGGGTTGATTATGAGATTGCAAAATTAGTGAGCGATGATCCATATATGGTAAAAAGCTTCATTGAGGAAAATTTTATTGAATTTGTTAATAAAGTGAACGAGGATACTGGCGCAGATTGGAATGCGAATAGCATTGAAAAAGACTTTCCAATAACAATTAATTATTTAGGCTCTGAAATAGAGGGCGTTTTTTTAGACTTTAATGATGATAATGGATATGCAGTTTTGGGCGACAAATATATGTTTTATGACTTCGTTTTAAATGGAGAGTCACCATATTTTAATATTGATGCTAATGAGTATTATTATGCAAACAATAAGTATTTTTATAAGAATGATTCATCGGAAATAATTGATGTAAATGAAGAAGAATATGCTCAATTGTTTTGTGGAACAGTAGATGATGGGCACTCAAACAAGGATACTGGCTGTGGGAAAATTGTAGATGTAGATAAATATTTGAATTATCATTATGGTTCGGGTTATAGTTTGGTTTCACAAAACTCATTGAATATGAAAGGCTATAGGCAATACGAGCTATCAGTTTATTATGAGAATGAAATCATTGACAATAAAAAAATTCCTTGTTCAGAATCAAATTGCTGGGCTGTATCGGCATATAATTTGTTGCAGTATTTACAACAAACTAGGATGCCTAATATGCCATCGGAAAATGACACTTATAGGTATTCTGCTACGGATTGGGAGTTAAGAATATTTCAGAATTATTATGATGTTGAAATCGGTCATCATGGTCGTATCGTTTCCACTAAAAATAGAACTGAAAAATTGAATTATGGGGATGGACAAACATGTTATAGGATTGAAGCTGAAAGAACAAAGAATTTTTCACGTTTATGGGGTGAAATCAGAAAGTATTGTAATGATAAATGGGGAAAAATAAATTATGGTATGTTAATTGAAACATCAGAGATAATAGAAGTTATAGCGAAGAAATATGGCTATAATATTGATGCAAAGGAACATTATGATTGGGCATATTATTGTTCTAGTGGGTGTAAAGAAATCGATCAAGGTAAACCCATATTGTGGTCTACATTGAACGGAACATATGGTAGTCACACAATGGCTGTTTGTGGTTATAAAACATTTGAAAAGAAGACTGGTTGGTGGATATTTCAAACGGTTGACACAAAAGTCTTTTATGAACTTCGTGATGGACATGTGTCTTATCCTAGATATTACGATATGTCGGGGCATGTTGGATTTGCAGGTATAGTTTCGGTGGATATATGGTGATGATATGAAAAAGATATTTGGTATAATTTGTTTATTGTTCATAATAATTCTTAGTGGTTGTCAGAATGAAATGAAACAACGTGCATATGAGATAGGAAGAACCGAAAAAATTGGTGAAACTGAAATTTTGGTTGAACGTAATACGGAAAGTGAATGCTTTATTATTCATGTTAATAATTTAAAATATGAAACGAAATTTGAATTCTTATTAACAATAGATTTAAAAAGAATAGATGGTTTAGAGTTTTATGATGTAACAAAAGGGCAATCTATTTCTTCTATTGAAAACTATACGATGAAAGAAGACTCTATTTATAATATTTCATATAAAAACATTTCAAATTATTATAAGAATGAGATTAAAAGAGATAATTTCCAAATAGAATTTTATGGAGAATTATGGGTAATATATAAAGATTTAATGTAATACAATCTTGAAAGGAAAATATGAAGCCTAGATGATGTTATATAAAATATAGAAAAGTGACGTCCCCCTAAAGTTTGATTAGAGTAAATTCTAGAAAGACTAAAGGGGATTTTTATATGCTTTAAAATTAATCCGCCAAGTTTATTGTCAAGTTCTATTATAATCACTACAATCACCTCAAGTAGTGACTATATTATATGGTACATTTTATCTTGACTTAATTGGTACAATTTATTTTGAAACATTCACTTTCGTTAAACCTATTTATTTTTATTGAAAATAAATATGGTTTTTGTTACAATACTTTTGTGAATGTGAGGTGAAGAATATGGAATTTGATATTAAGAAATTAAAGGAACGTCAAGCAAAGATTAGAAATTTCTGTATTATTGCCCATATTGATCACGGTAAAACTACCTTATCGGATAGAATTTTAGAGATTTGTGATTCTGTAGAATCAAGAGAAATGCAGGAGCAATTATTAGATTCTATGGAGCTTGAAAGAGAAAGAGGAATTACCATTAAGCTTAATGCAGTTTCCCTAAAATATAAGGCGAATAATGGAATTGAATATGAATTTCATTTAATTGATACCCCAGGTCATGTCGATTTCACCTATGAGGTATCTAGATCCTTAGCTGCTTGTGAGGGCGCAATATTAGTTGTTGATGCAACCCAGGGTGTAGAAGCACAAACCCTAGCGAATGTGTATTTAGCTTTAGATAATAATTTAGAGATTTTACCATTAATTAATAAAATTGATTTACCAAGTGCGGACCCAGAGCGCGCGAAGCATGAAATTGAGGATGTCATTGGACTTCCTGCCTATGAGGCTGTATTAGCCTCTGCAAAAACAGGAGTTGGTGTAAGAGATATCCTAGAGCAAGTCGTAAGCTATGTTGCAGCCCCAAGTGGTGATATTTTAGCTCCAACAAAGGCTTTAATCTTTGATAGTGCCTTTGATTCTTATAGAGGAGTAGTTGTCTTAGTTTGCGTAAAAGAGGGTATCATTAAGCGTGGCGATAAGATAAGATTTATGGCAACTGGTGCGGAATATACAGTAGTTGAGCTTGGTGTTAGAACACCAAAGGAATCTCCAAGAGACTATTTAATGGCGGGTGATGTTGGATATCTAACCGCATCCATTAAGGATATCAATTTGGTTCATGTAGGTGACACAGTTACGGTATGTGATAATCCTGCAAGTGTTGCCCTACCAGGCTATAAGCAGATGAATCCTATGGTATTCTGTGGACTATACCCAATCGATTCAAAGCAATACCAGGATTTACATGATGCCCTAGATAAAATGAAATTATCGGATGCATCCTTAATTTATGAGCCTGAAACCTCTCAAGCCCTAGGCTTTGGCTTTAGAACAGGCTTCTTAGGATTACTTCATATGGATATCGTAAAGGAAAGAATTTCAAGAGAATTTGGTATAGATTTAATCGCAACAGCTCCATCTGTAAATTATCATGTATATTTAACGGATGGTTCTATGGTATCTATCGATAACCCATCTGAGCTTCCTGAGGCATCCAAATTAGACCGCATTGAGGAGCCATTTGTTAAAGCTACGATTATGACTCCAACAGAATATATTGGCGCTGTAATGGATTTATGTCAAAAGAAGCGTGGCTTCTTTATCGATATGCAATATGTAGAAGAAACAAGAGCGGTCATTCATTATAATATGCCACTTTTAGAAATTGTATATGATTTCTTTGATAAGCTAAAAAGCTATACAAAGGGCTATGCCTCCTTTGATTATGAGCTTGGAGATTATGAAGCATCTAAGCTTGTAAAGATGGATGTTATGCTAAATGGAGATGTCATTGATGCCTTGTCCATTATCGTTCATAAGGATTTTGCCTACGATAGAGGAAGAATTTTAGTTGAAAAGCTTAAGGAGATCATCCCACGCCAGCAATTTGAGGTGCCTGTTCAGGCTGTAATCAACCATAAGGTTATCGCAAGAAGTGATATTAAAGCCTTACGTAAGGATGTTTTAGCTAAGTGCTATGGTGGAGATATTTCAAGAAAGAAGAAGCTTTTAGAAAAGCAAAAGGAAGGTAAAAAGAAGATGAAGGCCATTGGTACAGTAGAAGTACCACAGGAGGCATTCTTAGCGATTTTATCTACCGATGAGGATAAATAATATGATTGAATTTGATTTAGATTATTTTAAAGAAATTGCAAGAGAAATATTTTTATGTGATTCTCCAACAGGATTTACACATCATGTAATTGAATTAATTAAAAAGAAAATTGATGCCCTTGGATATAAAACAAGGGTGTTAAATAATGGTGCTTTAGAGGTATCTATCGATGGTGTTGATACTTCAAAGATTGTTGCCACAAGTGCCCATGTCGACACCCTAGGCTTAATGGTAAGAAGCATTAAAGCAGGTGGCACCCTAGCTCTAACGAAGCTTGGAGGTCCTATTACTCCAACACTAGATAGTGAATATTGTAAGATTTATACAAGAGATGGCAAAATATATAAGGGTACTATTTTATCTACATCTCCTGCAACACATGTGTATCCTGATGCGAATACAAAGCCAAGAGATATCGATAATTTAGAGGTTAGAATTGATGAGGTCGTTCATTCTAAGGAGGATGTAGTAGCACTTGGAATTGAAAATGGCGATATCGTATGCTATGACCCTAAATTTGAAATTACAGATTCAGGCTTTTTAAAGACTAGATTCATAGACGACAAAGCATCTGCCGTTGTATTATTAATGCTATTAAAATATGCAAGTTGCCATAATTTAAAATTCAAATATAATACAAAGATTTATTTTGTCGTATATGAAGAAGTAGGACACGGTGCATCTATGGTAGATAAAGAAATTTCTGAATTTGTTACCCTAGATATGGGCTGTGTTGGTCTTGATCTTGCTGGAAACGAAGAAGCTGTTTCCATTTGTGCTAAGGATTCTGGTGGTCCATATGATTATGAATTAACCTCAAGATTAATTCATCTTGCGAAGGAAAATAATTTAAATTACACCGTAGACATTTTCCCATTCTATGGAAGTGATATTGGCGCTGCATCTAGTGCGGGTGTAGATTTTAAGGGTGCTTTAATTGGTACTGGCGTATCTGCGAGCCATGGTATGGAAAGAACCCATATTAAAGGTATTGAAAATACATTAAAGTTAATATATTTATATTTAATCGCCAAATAGTATTCTATATAAATCTGTAGAACAACCAATATTCACTTGAAAACGCTTGCAAAAGGATTCGTGTTATGTTACAATAACACGCGGAATGTATCAAACCAAAGGAGAAGTTTATGGAATTTAAGAATACAAAATATTTAAAAAATGCCGAGGTTGAATTAAGACTTCGCGAGGCAGTTAAGTCCGTAGAAAAGTTTGGTGGAGTACCAGTATATTATTTTGACATAATGAATTGTGATGGAAATAAGGTTGGTACTTGTGAGCTTAGAGTAGGACATAATGATGAATTATATTATTATGGTAATATTTTATGTGAAATAGAACCTAGATACCAAGGTAGACATTTTGCATATAAGGCAACAAGATTATTGTTATTACTTGCAAAGGATCATAAAATGGGATATATCTCTGTAACCTGCGCTAAGGATAATGTAAAGATTAAATCTACATGTGATATGCTTGGAATGAAGCTACTTGAGGAATGTGATCTTCCTTTAGACCATCCAATTCGTAACATTGGTGGTAAGGATGCTTCAATCTATGTATTAGATTTATAAGATTAAGGGGATTTTCCCCTTTTTTCTTGCAATAATAACAAAATGGTCTTATAATATTTACTGTCATATTAAGGGGAGCCTTTGGCTGAGAGGAATTGATATTCGACCCTTGACCTGATCTAGGTAATGCTAGCGTAGGGAATAATGTGAAGGTATTTTTAAATATGCTTATTATTATCCTTTTTAGCAATGTCCTAGCGGACATTTTTTGTTTTTTAGAGGAGGTAAAAAATGAAAACAAAAAAGTTTTCGGTAAGAGTGCTTGCTGAGATAGCAATATTTGCAGCAATCGCTTATGTCCTTGATTTATTTCAAGGTATTTGGTTTAAAGGCATTTGGCCTAATGGAGGATCTATTGGTGTTGCCATGGTGCCTATCTTTGTAATTTCTTATAGAAGAGGATTAATACCAGGATTAATCTGTGGTTTAATTGTTGGTATTGTTCAAATGTCTGGTGGAGTTTATGCTGTAACAGGTAAAAACTTTGATAGTGCATTCATGCAGACTATGGCACCATTCATTCAAATATCCTTAGATTATGTTTTAGCCTATTTCTTGGCTGGTTTTGCAGGTGCATTTGCTCAATTCTATCAAAAGGGTAAGGATTTTAAAACAAAGGTATTTTGGATCACTCTTGGTACAGTCGTTGGTGGAGGATTAAAATTCTTAGCACATTTTGCTGCTGGATATTTCTGGTTGAACACTTCTGATTCATTCTGTGGAATTAGTAGTGATTCTATGGTATTCTCCTTTGTATATAACGGAACCTATTGCTTCCCTAATATCATTTTATCTACATCCATTATGGTTTTAATTGCCAAAATTGCTCCATTCCTACTTGATGTAAACTACAAGAAGGAAGAAGAGGCTATAGAGGAGGAAAAGGAAAATGAAGTTGAACAAGCGTAGTTTAATTATTTCTATTGCATCCTTAGCATTAGGTCTTGCTGCATTTATAACATTCTTAGTTCTATTCATTAATAGCTATGAAGCATCTGGAGAATATTCTTATGAAAAATATGATGGTACATTAATGTTTGAATCCGATTTTACATTTAATCAAGATTATGCCATAGGAATCATTTTAGGCATCGTACTCATCTCCTATGGTGTGTATGCATTATATAAGGTATTAAAAGAAAATAAGGAGACAAATCTTGCACTCTATGCATCTTTATCCGTTGGCTCTTTAATTGTTGGAATCTATTCCTTCCAGGTATTTTTTAAGGAATTAATTAAATGTCAAATTAAGAATAAGACCTTTAATTATTTAGATTATCATATGTATCTATATACATCCATTTTATTCTTAGCTATACTTACAGTATCCTTAATCCTTCTTATAAAATATATGAAGAAGAATAAGATTACTATATTTAAAAAGTAAATAAATATATAGAAATAGGAATCTGCGGCATGATTCCTATTTTTGGTTCTTTAAAATCATGCTTTTTTATATTAATGATTAGATTTGATTTTATTTCATTATCTATTCATGTTTATAAATCAAGCTTCTAATTGATACACCTAAAACTAAAGAATCAAATAGAGATATTCCATTATCATCTGAGTTAGTTGAAGTCCTTTGCACCATTATTTAAGGTGGTTAAGAGAGAATACTTTCTTCTAACTAATGATGATAAACCAACAAAACCTAGAACTTATAAGAATTATTTTTAAAGGCTATTAAAATCACGGTAGATGGATTGGCAAAAATAAATATTGTTTATAGTGTTTCTATAGATGATGAAAAAGTATTAAAACTATTTGAATATGCTTCTTTAAAGAGAATAGAAATTGTTGTTCCTGACAATATTTTAAAAGAAAGAAATGTTGTAAATAAGGAGGTAAAGTCAAATGGGCAGAAGTAAAAATGGTGGACTAGGATTTGGAATAAGCTTTGGAAGTCAAGGCAGTATTTCATGGTCATTACTAGATAGTAAAATTGATAATCTAACAAAAAAGGCCAAAAGAGAAGTATGTTATGATAAAGTGGGTATCTAAAAAAGATTGGTTTGATGCAATAAAAGCACGAAAATCAGGTACTGCAACTAAGAAACAAATAGAATTATTAGACAAAGGACACTATAGGAAAGGAAGAAAAAAGTAATGAAAGAATTAGATTTATATGAAGGCTTTGAAGAATGTGATGAATACGATTTCATAGCTGTAGATGAAGATGAAAATGTAATATATTTCATTAAAACTTGGGAAGGATTTGTTGATGAAATTTTTAGGGATCCCGATTTGTCTGGAAAGGGTTGGGTAGGTTTTACTAAACTATACCAAGAAGGAATTCTAAATGATTCTTATACAAGAAATAATCCTTTTATAGTTGACAATAATGAGGATTTTTACAATGATTTATTGAATTATAAGAATCTTCATCTAGAAAACGAAGCTAAGAAATTATATGAAGGATTATTGGAATTAACAAAATTATGCATTGATAAGCATTATAAGATTTATTTAGCTATTGAATAATTGATTTTTATCGCTGCTTTGGTACTAGAAATGAATTAAATATACCCTACGTTTCAATTTAATAAGTAGATTATTCTCGTTAGCAGAAGCATGTTTAATAGTTTGAACAATAGTGCTCCTTAATTTTGATTTGCCAACGAGTCCACAATGTGGGCAGCAAATATTTGTTTGTTTAATTAATTTTAAAACTATGATATGATTAGTAGTGGAAGGATCATA
>NZ_JAXFPY010000011.1:0-24225 GCF_034179385.1 Anaeroplasma sp. | reverse complement strand
TAGTACGTTCGATCGTGCGAGAGTAGGAAGCTGCCAGGCTCTCTCTTTGATTTAAACTTATGCCTACTTAGCTCAGTTGGTTAGAGCACCTGACTGTTAATCAGGGGGTCGTGAGTTCAAGTCTCTCAGTGGGCGCCATTTTGGTGATTTATATATGGCCCGTTGGTGAAACGGTTAACACACATGCCTTTCACGCATGCATTTATGGGTTCGAACCCCGTACGGGTCACCATCTTAATAATTCAAGTCTCAGTTAATTCTGAGGCTTTTATTTTTTACTGATTAAAGAAAAATTTGGAGTTGAACTCCATAAAAATCGAACATTTCAAGTCTCAGAGTAATCCGAGGCTTTAATTTTTAAACATTCGTATAGATTTCCTCCAAAAACTACTGAATTCAAGTAGTAACTGTAGGATATTAGTATGAATAAAACTATCTTTCATCTTTATTATTTATAAATGTTGCACAATTAACTTCTTTTTGCTATAATAATACTGACAAAAAAATCAGTGATAAAAAAATCAGCGATAAAAATCGGCAAAGATGGTGATGCTATGTTTTATGGTAGAAAAAAGGAAATTAATCTAATAAAAAGTATATTTAACGAAAACAATAAAGCTATTTTAATATACGGAAAAAGAAGAGTTGGTAAAACTACTCTAATAAAGGAAGCTATAAAAGAATATGATTCTATTTATTTTGAATGCTTAGAAGATACAATTGAAAAGAATATTGAATCTTTTAAGGAAACTATGATTAAGCAAGGAGTGGGTGTACCTTCTTATATTTCATTTAAAGATTTTATTGATGTTTTTTCTTTTTTAGATTCATTAAATAAAAAATATGTAGTAGTTATAGATGAATATCCATATTTTAAATCACTTAATAATCCTTCCTATATTGATAGTATGTTTCAAAATGTAATCGATAATCACATAAAAAATTTAAATTTGATTATATCTGGATCTTCCATGAAAATAATGAATGAAATATTAAAAGGAGGTAATGCATTATTTGGTAGATTTAAAGAAACATTATTAATAGAAGAATTCAATTATTTAGAAGCATCAACATATTATTATAATGATTTAACCCCATATGATAAGGTCGCATTTTATAGCGTTTTTGGTGGAAGCCCATATATAAATGAATCTATTAATCCAAAAATAAGTTTAAAGGATAATATTATAAATACATTCTTGAAAAATAGTAATAATGTATATAATTATGCAGATAATCTATTATTAAGTGATTCTTCAAATAAGATTCAAGCTAAAAGAATTATAAGTACATTAGGTAATTCTAAAAAGAAGTATAGTGAACTAGAGAGCTTATTGGATAAAGAAAAAACAGGTAAAATTAATGTACCATTAAAATCACTAATTGAATTAAAACTAGTAAGTAAAGTATTCCCGATTAATAAGCCAAATGATTCAAAAAAATCGTTTTATGAAATTAAGGATAACGCAATTAGATTTTTTTATACATATGTTTATACCTACAAAAGTAATTTAGAAATATTAGGTTCAAATGCCTTTTATGATGAGTTTATTAAGAATTCCCTTAATACATATGTCTCTCATAGATTTGAAGATGTATGTAGAACTTATTTTTCATTGAAAGTGAAAAATGGTAATTTAAAAGGAATTAGAAATATTGGCACATATTATTATGATGATTCAGTTAGCAAACAAAATGGTGAATTTGATGTTGCAATTGAAACATCTAATGGTTTTGATATATATGAAGTGAAGTATTTGAAAAAGGCATTTGATATCGCAACATTGAAAAATGAATTCCTTCAAATCAAGAATATAAAAGGAATAAAAGTAAATAATATTGGATTTATTAGTGTCAATGGCTTTGATTTTAATTCAGATGAATATGAATTAATTGATGGTAGTGAATTATTCAAAACTAGTATGGAGAAATAATATATGAAAATCGTTTTAGAAGCCTTAGGATTTAAAGAAATTGAATAAGGTGTTATGTTGTACCTTACAAAAGGGACTCTCTAAACTTTGAGGTTATTTGTAGGTTGGTAAAAAACCAATCGTTTTAAAGATTTTGAAAAAAAGGAAATCAATCCCTTCCAAAAATTGGGTGGTAGATTTCCTTTTTATATTATTTGTTTATCTTTTCTTCAAATTTATTTTTATAGGATTCCTTTGGCACATCTATTGGATATTTGCCTGAAAAGCATCCATCGCAAAAATGACATTTGGAATTCTCTGCAAGATTATGAGCTCCATCTAAGGATAGATATGCTAATGAATCCGCTCCAATTACTTTAGCTATTTCATCTATTGATTTATATTTACATGCAATTAGGTTTTCTTCTGAATCAATATCTGTTCCAAAATAACAAGGGTGCTTAAATGGTGGTGCGGATATTCTTAAATGAACCTCTTTTGCACCATTATCTTTTAATAATTTAATAATATGGGCACTTGTCGTACCTCTTACAATGGAGTCATCGATTAAGATTACTCTTTTATTTTCTATTGTTTCTTTGATTACATTTAACTTTATTTTTACAGTAATATTTCTTTCTTCCTGTGTTGGCTTAATAAAACTTCTACCCATGTATTTATTTTTCACAAACCCAACACCATATGGAATCTTAGATTCTTGGGAATATCCAATTGCAGCATCAATTCCTGAATCAGGTACACCAATGACAATATCTGCATCAACAGGAGATTCCTTAGCTAGTATTTTTCCTGCATTTAATCTTGCTTTATGAACGGACGTACCTTCAATAATTGAGTCCGGTCTTGCAAAATAAATGAATTCAAAAATACATAAAGAAGAAGAGGCGTTTGGAAGAAAATCCGATTGAATTCCCTCTTTTGAAATGGTTAGAATTTCTCCTGGTTTAATATCTCTTATTATAGTACCATTAACAGCATCAATGGCACTAGATTCACTAGCAACAATATATCCTCCCGTATTTGTTTTACCTAGGATGAGTGGTCTAAAGCCATTTATGTCACGAAAAGCGATAAGCTTTTGCGAGGACATAGCAACACAAGAATAGGCACCTTTAATCTCCTTCATTGCATTTTTTATAGCTTCTTCGATAGATTTTGTTTTTAATCGTTCCTTTACAATTTGATAAGCAATATCCTCTGTGTCTGAGGTTGCTCTAAAGATAGCACCTTCAAGCTCAAATTTATGCCTTAATTCCTGTGCATTTGTTAAATTACCATTATGCACTATAGCTAGATTTCCTTTTATATGATTTACAATTAATGGCTGAATATTGTTCGTGTTATTTACGCCAGTAGTAGAATACCTTACATGACCCACAGATATATTTCCCATTCCAAGACTTGTTAGGCTTTCTTTATTAAAAACCTCGCCAACTAAACCAATTCCTTTATGGTATCTCATAATGCCATCATCGCATACAGCAATTCCACATGCCTCTTGGCCTCTATGCTGTAATGCAAATAAGCCTAAATAGGTTATATCCCCAACCATTTTAGGCTTTGGCTCAAATATTCCAAAAACTCCACATTCCTCATGTATTGAATTAAACATATAATAAACCTCTATTTTCCACTATTACCATAATTCTTTAAAACTCTAGCAGAAGGATCATTTACATTACATCCCTCCCAGTTTTTATTTGGCATCCAAAAATCCTTTACCATTTGGCTTTGGTTTGGATAGTATTTTTCAAAGATTTCTCTATATAATAAGGATTCCTTTGTGAAAGGCTTTGCATGATAATATTTATTAGATAGTGCTATAAATTCTTCATCTGTGTAGTATTTGTTTGCAAATTCCTTTAAATAATCTACCATAGAATGGCCTACAGCATCCGAAAATGCGGCTTTATCTCTTAATAGTATATCCTTGGGTAATATATTATCCTCTTCAAAGGCATGTCTTAATAGGTATTTTCCCATATTATATTTATTTAATTTTAATTCAGGGTCAATAGCCATAACATATTTAACAAAATCTAAGTCTCCAAAGGGTACTCTTGCCTCAAGCGAGTTTACGGAAATACATCGATCAGCCCTTAATACATCATACATATGAATTTCATGTATTCTTTTGATTGCTTCCTTTTGAAATTCCATAGCATTTGGTGCGTAATCTGTATATTTATAGCCAAATAATTCATCCGATATTTCGCCGGTTAATAAGACTCTAATATCCGTAGTTTCATGAATTTTTTTACATATTAGATACATACCAATAGAAGCACGTATCGTTGTAATATCATAGGTGGCTAATGATTTTATAACAAAATCTAAGGAATCGAATATATCCTCCTTTGTCATAAGGATTTCGTGGTGATTTGAACCAATAAAATCTGCGACTTTTTTTGCGTATTTCAAGTCAATTGCATCAATATCCATTCCAATTGCAAAGGTTTCTATTTTTTTATTTAATAGCTTTTGAGATATAGCACAAACCAAAGAAGAATCTAGTCCACCAGATAATAGGAATCCTATTTTTGCATCTGCATCTAATCTTTTTTCTACACCCTTTATTAATTTGTCATGGATATTTTTACATATAGTATCTAAAGAATCATTAAGAATTGTGCTTACTTTTGTTACATCATTATAGCAAACAAACTCTCCATTTTTATAATAATATCCTGGAGGGAAGGGGTAGATTTTTTCTGTTAGACGAATTAGGTTTTTTGGCTCAGATGCAAAGATAATTTTCCCAAAGGAATCATATCCATAATACAATGGTCTAATTCCAATAGGATCCCTTGCAGCAATGATTTCTTTTGTATTTGCATCATAAAGGATTAAAGCAAATTCAGCATCTAACATGGACAAGAAATCTATTCCATATTCCTTATATAACGGAAGAAGAACCTCGCAATCGGAATTGCTTTTGAAGGTATATCCTTTTTTTATTAGATTATCCTTAATTTTTTTGAATTCGTAGATTTCTCCATTACAAACCAAATATGTATCGTCTAGATGAAATGGCTGCATACCAATTTCAGATAATTCCATAATTGCAAGCCTATGGAATCCTAAATAGCAATCATCAATTGTTATTATTTTAGACATATCAGGACCCCTAGATATTGTTTTATCGAATCCCTCCTTAAATGCCAGAATAGGCATTTTTCCTAAATATCCCATTATAGAACACATAATAATACTCCTTTTATAAAACAGTTAAGTGTGCCTATAGAATAGGGCACACTTAATTCTTTTTATTCAACATCTAATAAGGCATCAGGACCAGTTTCACCAGTTCTAACCTTAACAACATCCAAACAGTTATATACAAAGATTTTACCATCGCCGATATGACCGGTATATAATACCTTTCTTGCAGATTCAATAACCTTTGATGCAGGTATATTTGCAACTACGATATCGACTTGAATCTTTGGTAATAGGGTTGGTTCAATTTTTATTCCACGATAATATTCTGGAGCGCCCTTTTGGATACCGCAACCCATAACATGAGATACGGTCATACCTGTAATACCAATACTCATGAGTTCATTTTTAAGAGCTTCAAACATTCTTTCCTTACAAATGATTTCAATTTTTGTAATAATTTTATCTCCAGGCTTAATGACATCTACTTGAGGTATAGTTTCAACTTTTATTGCCTCAGATGCCGGTACATCCCCTGTGACTTGTAATACTGCATCTCCATAATCAAAGGATTGAGGAGCCATTTGGAATCCTGCATAGGCAGTTACTAATCCATGCTCGGTTAAATCTAATCCTCTAATTTCTTCCTCAGGTGTAGCTCTTAGGAATGGAGTTACACCATCATGTCTTTTGATTAGCTTCATTACACCAAAGATTAAGAATGCCCATGCGGCAGTCCAAGCACATACAGCTAGGATACCAATGGTTTGAATTCCAAGCTGAGCGAAGCCATGACCATAGAATAATCCTGTATTTGTTGAGAATAATCCACATGCAAAGGTTCCCCAAACTCCATTTAGGAAGTGTACAGAGCATGCACCAACAGGGTCGTCAATGTGACAAACCTTATCGAAAAATTCAACACCAAACGTTAATATAAAGCCTGCAACAATACCAATAGAAATAGAACCAATAATATCAACTCTTGAGCAGCCTGCAGTAACAGCAACTAAGCCGGCTAATGAGCCATTTAGTGTCATAGAAACATCTGGCTTTCCATTTCTAATCCAAGTTATCATCATTACGGTAACCGTTGATAGTGATGCAGCAATTGTTGTTGTCATAAATACCTGACCCATGCCCTCATATCCATCCCAGGATGTACATGCTGCTGGATTGAAGCCATACCAACCAAACCATAGAATGAATACACCAAGAGCACCCATTAATACATTATGTCCTTGAATTGCATTAATTTTTATAATTTTTCCGTTTTCATCCTTAACATATTTTCCAATTCTTGGTCCAACCATCCATGCACCAATTAAAGCGGTTAAACCTCCAACCATGTGAATCGAACAAGAACCGGATAAATCGATAAATCCTTGCGCAGTTCCATTCATTAGTCCCCAATTTATAGCAAGCTGTTGAAGCCATCCATTATTTCCCGCTCCCCAGTTCCAATAAGCTTCTACTGGATATACAATAGCAGAAATAATCATAGAATAAATACAATAGGCTTTAAAATTTGTTCGTTCTGCCATTGCCCCAGAAACGATAGTAGCAGTAGTAGCACAGAATACTAAATTAAAAATGAAATCGGTCCATCCGGCCCATGAAGCGCCTTCGCCAAACATTCCTTTATAGACTTGACCAATATCTCCAAACAGCCCACCTGCAATTGCATTTTCTGCACATAGAATTGGCCCACCAATTAATATGAATGTGATTGTACCCAAGCAAAAATCCATTAGGTTTTTCATGGTAATGTTACCTGTGTTTTTTGCTCTTGTAAAACCAGCCTCACACATTGCAAAGCCCGCTTGCATAAAGAAGATCAAAGCAATAGCAATGAGTTTCCAAATCTGATAATCCCACATAAATAATCCCTCCAAAAATTATTATTTTACGCTATATAGCAAATCACCATAGGATGGCACTGGCCAATCCTTTCTATCCATATCTACTTCAATAGAATCAATGATATCTCTAGCCTCTTCCATTAGAGGAAGAACTTTTTCCATGTAATACATAGAAAGTTCAGTACAATCTTCAATAGATTTTGTATGCTCTAATACCTTTTCAAGATTAATTTTTGTATCATATGCATTCTGAAGTCCATTGGAAATTTTAATTAATAGCTCAAGCTCATATGTAGTATTTACACCAATAGATTTCTTTATAGATAAGGATTCAGCTAATTTTTTAGTGTAATTTGAAATGGCAGGTAAATAATCCTTATTTAGCATATCTAAGCATGTTAATGCTTCAATGTTTACAATTTTTGAATAATGCTCCTGTCCTATTTCATATCTTGCATGAATTTCATTTAAAGTATAAATGTCATGAGATGTAAATAAATTAATATTTTTCTCATGAAGATAATATTGTAATGCTTCAGGTGTTGATTTTAAATTCAATAAGCCTCTTTCTTTAGCTTCTTTTACCCAAGAATCATCATACCCATTGCCATTAAAGATAATTCTCTTATGATTCACAATGGTTTCTCGAATTAGATCATGTAACTCCTGATTAAAGTCTTTAGCCTTCTCTAATCGATCCGCAAATTGCTTTAATTCCTCCGCAACTGCAGTATTTAGCATAATATTTGCGCAAGAAATGGAATCCGATGAGCCTAATGCTCTAAATTCAAATTTATTACCAGTGAATGCAAAAGGAGATGTTCTATTTCTATCTGTTGTATCCTTTGGTAGAGGAGGTAATACATCTGCCCCAATCTTTAGGAATGTCTTTCCATTTGTTTTTAAAGGACTTCCAGATTCTATAGAATCAATGACCGCCTGTAAATCAGAACCTAAGAAGATGGAAATGATTGCAGGAGGTGCCTCATTTGCACCTAAACGGAAGTCGTTTGAAGCACTTGCAACAGAGATTCTTAATAAATCCTGATATTCATCAACGGCTTTAATAACAGATACTAAGAATAATAAGAATTGTGCATTCTCACTTGGAGTATCACCAGGCTCTAGTAAGTTTATTCCAGTATTCGTAGATAATGACCAGTTATTGTGCTTACCAGAACCATTAACACCTTTAAATGGCTTTTCATGTAATAAGCAAACAAGATTATGCTTTTTTGCAATTCTTTGCATTGTTTCCATAGTAATTTGATTGTGGTCTGCAGCAATATTTGTTGTCGCAAATATTGGAGCTAATTCATGCTGTGCTGGCGCTACCTCATTGTGCTCAGTTTTCGCAAGAATACCTAATTCCCATAATTCTTGATTTAAATCATTCATGAAAGCTTGAATTCTAGGCTTGATAGAACCAAAATAATGATCATCAAGCTCCTGCCCCTTTGGTGCCATTGCCCCAAATAAGGTTCTACCTGTATAAATTAAATCCTTACGCTTTTCGTATACTTCCTTATCAATTAGGAAATATTCTTGCTCAGGCCCTACCGTTGTTTTTACAGAAGTAGCACTTACTCCAAATAACTTTAATACTCTTAATGCTTGCTTATTCAAAGCCTGCATAGACTTTAATAATGGAGTCTTTTTGTCTAGTGCCTCACCACCATAAGAGCAGAATGCCGTTGGAATGCATAAGCATTTATCCTTAATAAATGCATAAGATGTTGGATCCCATGCGGTATATCCTCTAGCCTCACATGTAGCTCTTAAGCCTCCCGATGGGAAGGATGATGCATCAGGCTCTCCCTTAATTAATTCCTTGCCCTTAAATTCCATAATGATCGATCCATCTTCCTCTGGAGAGATGAAGGAATCATGCTTTTCTGCAGTAGAACCAGTCATAGGCTGGAACCAATGTGTGTAATGTGTGGCTCCGTTTTCAATTGCCCATTCCTTCATTGCTTGCGCAACAGAATTTGCAACGCTAATGTCTAATTCACTGCCTTCGTTAATTGTCCTCTTTAATTTTTTATATACATCCGAAGACAATTTTGATTTCATTACTTTGTCGCTAAAAACGCGACAGCCAAAGTAATCTGTAACTTGTTTCATATAAACCTCCTAAAAAATAAAAAGGGCAAGAGGGCCTCAATACCTTGGCCTCCTTGCCTTTATGCACCCATTATAAACCTCTAAAATTCTATTGTCAATTTGTTTTTGAATAAAATTTTGCAATTAATGCGTTTTTGATTCAAAAACTATACAAAATTAGATTTTATACACGAACAAAATTCAAAAAAAAGTTAAAAAAATGAAATTTCTATATTGATAATTTAAAGAAATGATGATAAACTCTTTGTATATTTGATAAGAAAATGGCATTTTTTCAAATTATATTTCGAATTTTGCTGATTTCTTGTTTTAAATTCACATAGAAGGAAGTGGCATTTTATGAAAAGCATGGATAAAATTCATATAACTATATTATCGGATTTAAATAATTTCAAAAAGAATATGTATTCTATCATCTCATTGTTGCCGCTTAAAGGAGTTTTAAGCTCCACTATAGATTCTATCTATGAAATTAAATCTATATTGGATGAAAAGAGAACAAATGTAATCATTATAAATAAAACTGTTTATACGAAAGAGGAAATGGATTATTTATTAGCCCTAGAGTATAAGGAAGTATCTGTTGTGATGATTATTGATGCATATTTTAAGTATGAACCATTCTATCTTAACTGTGATAAAGGATTTATTACGATAAGAAGACCAATAAGCATAAATAAGTTCTTGGAGGTATTAAAAATAGCCTTATATGGAAGCATAAAAAAGAAGAAGACTTTGGATTATGAAAAAATAAGAGCATTAGAGTTTGCAAAGACAATTCTAGTGGTATATGAAAAAATGTTTGAGGATGAAGCTCATAAATATGTTGAAATGATGGCAATGAACCAAAGAGTTTCACTCTATGATGCTTGCTTAGAGCTTATTGTTAAGTATTTATTGGAAAAGGAGAATATAGTTTATGAACATAAAATTAAATTCTAATTTTGATCAATTATCTGAAAATTATTTGTTTTCAGAAATTAATAAAAGAGTAGCAAAATATAAGGAATATAATCCCAATAGAGATATTATTAAGCTTGGAATTGGCGATGTTACCTTACCCTTAGGTAAGAATGTTATTGAAGCATTAATCAATGCATCTTGTGAAATGGGAAAGAAGGAAACATTTAGGGGCTATCCACCAGAATATGGATATAATTTTTTAAAGGAAGCAATCTTGAAGTATTATAAAAGATTTCATGTAGATTTAGATTTAAATAGTGTTTTTATTTCTGATGGTGCGAAATCTGATTTAGGAAATATAGTGGATATCTTTGGAGATAATCCGATTTATATTCCTAATCCTGTATATCCAGTTTATTTAGATTCCAATCGAATGAGTGGAAGAGAAATATACTATATGGTTGGAAGTGAGAACAACAATTTCTTACCACTACCTAAGGATAATATGAAGGAATCTAGTATTATTTATTTATGCTCACCGAATAATCCGACAGGTAGTCTATATAATCAAGAGGAATTAAAAAAATGGGTTGATTTTGCTAACAAGAATGGATCATTAATCATTTATGATTCAGCATATGAAGCTTTTATTGATGATGATAAATATCCTCATTCAATATACGAAATAAATGGTGCGAAGGATTGTGCAATTGAAATTTGTTCATTTTCTAAGCAAGCAGGATTTACAGGTCTAAGATGCGGATGGACAATTATTCCAATCGAATTAGAAAGTGAAAATCATAAAATAAATAAATTATGGGAAAGACGTCAAGCAACAAAATTCAATGGTGTTTCTTATCCAGTTCAAAGAGCTGCAGAGGCAGCACTTAGTGACGAAGGCATTTTAGAATGCAAAAATAATATTAATTATTATATGGAAAATGCTAAATTATTATCCAATTTATTTGATGAAAAGGGTATCTATTATACAGGAGGTAAGAATTCACCATATATTTGGTTCAAGTGTCCAAATGGAATGAAATCATGGGATTTCTTTGATTATTTATTAGAAAATGCAAATGTAGTTGGAACGCCTGGAGCGGGTTTTGGTACATTTGGTGAAGGATATTTTAGAATTACATCTTTCAATACTCACGAAAAGACAAAAGAAGCAATTGAAAGACTAAAAAAAGTGTTGTAATCGGAGGCATTGTATGGCTAAAAAGACCAAATTTATATTTGTTACAGGTGGAGTTGTATCAAGCCTTGGAAAAGGTATTGCAGCATCTTCAATTGGAAGAATATTAAAAAATAGAGGCTTAAAAATTTTTATGCAAAAATTCGATCCATATATCAATATGGACCCAGGTACAATGTCACCATATCAGCATGGTGAAGTATTTGTTACAGATGATGGTGCTGAAACGGATTTGGATTTGGGTCATTATGAGAGATTTATTGATGAAAGCTTATCTCAAAATTCAAATATAACTACTGGTAAAATTTATTCAAATGTAATTTCAAAGGAAAGAAAAGGAGAATATGCAGGTGGTACAGTACAGGTAATTCCTCATATAACAAATGAAATAAAGGATAAATTAAAAAAGGCTGCTTTGGAATCGAATGCCGATATAGTTATAACTGAAATTGGTGGTACAGTTGGAGATATTGAATCCTTACCATTTTTAGAGGCTATTCGACAGGCGAGAAGAGACTTTGGTTATGAAAATACATTATATATTCATAATACATTAGTTCCATATTTAAAGGTTGCTGACGAGGTAAAAACTAAGCCTACGCAGCACTCCGTAATGGAATTAAGAAAAATAGGTATACAACCAGATATTATTATTTTAAGAACCGAAGTTCCTCTATCGGATTCACATAAAGAAAAAATCGCATTATTTTGCGATGTAGATAAGAAAAACGTAATAGAAGCATTAGATCAAAAAATCATTTATAACGTAGCTAAAAGCTTACATGAACAAAAAATTGATGATATCATCTTAGAACATTTCAAATTAAATGCTAAAGAAGCTTGCATGACGGAATGGTATCAATTAATTGAAAGAATAGAGAAATTAAATGGTGAAATAAAAATCGGATTAGTAGGTAAATATGTAAGCCTACATGATGCATATTTATCCGTTGCTGAAGCACTAAAGGCTGCAGGATATTATTTTTATAAAAAAATTGTAATTGATTATATTGATTCAAGCCTAATTACTGAAGGTAATGTATCACAAAAGCTTGCGAATTTAGATGGAATTATAGTTCCTGGTGGATTTGGTGATAGAGGAATAGAAGGAATGCTTGAGGCAATAAAATATGCAAGATTAAACAATATTCCACTATTTGGTATTTGCTTAGGGATGCAACTAATTTGTATTGAATATGCAAGAAATGTAATCGGATATATAGATGCAAATTCAGGTGAATTTGATAAAACAACGAAGCATAATATTATAGATTATTTAGAAAACCAATATGACGGTATTAATGTAGGTGGAACATTAAGATTAGGCTTATATGACTGCCATATTTTAGATAATAAAACAAAAGCTTTTAAAGCATATCAAAAGGAAGATATTAAAGAAAGACATAGACATAGATATGAATTTAATAATAAATTCTTAGAAGTATTGAATAAGGATTTAATTATTTCAGGTAAAAATTTACAAGGGAATTTAGTGGAAATTGTTGAATTGAAAAACCATCCTTGGTATGTAGGATGTCAATTCCATCCTGAATTCTTATCAAGGCCTCAAAGACCTCATCCATTATTTAGAGATTTTATTGAAGCCGCAATTAAAAAAAGCGAGGCGATTTAGATGCAAGATTACCCTAATAAACAAGGCTTATATGATCCAAGCTACGAGCATGATGCTTGCGGTATTGGAGCAATAGCTCAAATTAAAGGTATAAGAACTCATAAAACAATTAAAGATGCGCTTGATATATTGATTCATCTTGAGCATAGAGGTGGTACAGGTGCCGAAGATAATTCAGGTGATGGTGCTGGTATATTATTTCAAATACCTCATAAATTCTTTAAAAATGAAATATTAAGCTTTGATTTGCCTGATGAATATGATTATGCCGTTGGTCAATTGTTCTTATCCAAAAATGAAACATTAAGATGGGAAGAAATTGAATTAATTAATGAAGGATTAAAAAATGAAAATTTAGAAATATTAGGCTATAGAAAGGTACCAGTAGATACAAAAGATATAGGAAAAACAGCATTAGCTGCAATGCCTTATATAGCTCAAGTATTTGTAAAAAGACCAGAAAATACGGAAAGAGGATTGCCATTTGAAAGAAAATTATATTTAGCAAGAAGAGTAATTGAAAAAATGGCAATTAAAAATAATTCTAGATTATATTTTTGTTCTTTTTCATCAAGAACAATAGTTTATAAAGGAATGCTTGTATCTACACAGGTTAGAAATTTCTTTTTAGATTTATTAGATACAAAGGTTGAATCAGCCATCGCATTAGTTCACTCTAGATTCTCGACGAACACATTCCCATCATGGGATAGAGCTCATCCAAATAGATTTTTATGCCATAATGGTGAAATAAACACAATTCGTGGAAATGTGAATATGGTTAAAGCGAGAGAAGGATTATTTAAATCCGAATATTTTGGTGATGATTTAAATAAAATAGTTCCTATTATTCCAAAGGAATCATCAGATTCAGCTATGTTTGATAATTTCTTAGAATTTATGTATTTAAATGGTAGAAGTCTAGAAGAAACGATTATGATGATGATACCAGAACCCTGGGAAAAGGATAATGAAATGGACCCAGATTTAAAGGCATTTTATGAATTTAATTCAACATTTCAAGAGCCATGGGATGGCCCCGCATCCATTATATTTTCAGATGGTGTTAAGGTAGGTGCTTCCCTAGATAGAAATGGCTTAAGACCATCAAGATACTATATTACTAAGGATAATTATTTAGTATTATTTTCTGAGACTGGTTCTCTTCCAATCGATGAGGCGAATATAGTAGAAAAGAAGAGATTAGAGCCAGGTAAAATATTATTAGTTGATACAGAAAAAGGAGAAATAATATCGAATGATATTATAAAAAAGGAATATTCAACGAAATATCCATATAAAAAATGGAATGAAAAAATAATAAGATTAGAAAAGCTTAAAAATGAAAAAGAAATAAAAGCGGATTATGATATTGATCTTTTAGAAAAGAAGGTTGGATATACATACGATGAATTAATGGAAAGCATTATTCCATTTGCGACAAACGGGACAGAAAAGGTTGTATCCATGGGTAATGATATGCCTTTAGCTGTATTAATGAATAAAGAATTTAATTTATTCCAATTCTTTAAACAGAGATTTGCTCAAGTGACGAATCCCCCAATTGATTCAATTAGAGAAGAAATTGTAATGTCTACTATCAACTATTTAGGCTCTGAAGGAAATCTATTAAATCCAACAGAAAATAATGCTTTTAGAATTAAAATTAATACTCCATTATTGAAAAAGGAAGAATTTTATAAGATTAGAAATGCATATAAATATGGTATTAAGGATGAAATAGTGTCCATAACATATGATTATAAGAATGAATCAATGGAAGATGCACTAAATAGAATATTTAGAGAATGTGATTTAAAAATTGATTCAGGTGCTTCAATTCTAATTTTATCCGATAGAAATCAAAAGGGTATTCCAATACCATCCTTATTAGTATCAAGTGCTATTCATCAGCATCTAACGAAAACATCAAGAAGAACACGTGTATCTTTAGTCTTAGAATCCGCTGAGCCTAGAGATGTTCATCATTACGCAACATTAATTGGATTTGGTGTCAATGCGATTTATCCATATTTAGTATATGAAACAATCGAATTATATACAAAAAGAGGATATATAACATTAGATTTAGAAAAATCTATCGATAATTATATTAATGGTGTTATTCATTCTATATTAAAAATCATGGCAAAGATGGGTATTTCAACAATTCAATCCTATAATGGTGCTCAAATTTTTGAATGCTTAGGATTAAATGATGATCTAGTATCAAAATATTTCACGAATACACCATCATCCATTGGTGGAATTGGATTAAAAGAAATAGAAGAGAATACGATTAAAGTTTATAATAAAGCTTTAGAAACGAAATCGGATACATTAGAATCCATTGGATTACACGGCTTTAGAAAGAATCAAATGGAGCATATATATGATCCGCTTGCTATAATGCATCTACAATATGCTTGTCAAAATGGTAGATATGATGAATATAAAGAATTTACTAAATTAATAGATAAAAAGGTTATTAATATTAGAAATACATTTGATTTAAAATATACAAATGCAATTTCAATTGACGAGGTTGAATCCGTAGATTCCATTGTAAAAAGATTTAAAACTGGCGCTATGTCCTATGGTTCAATATCTAAAGAAGCACATGAATGTATGGCAATAGCTATGAATAGACTTCATGCGAAATCAAATACTGGTGAGGGCGGAGAAGAAAGAGAAAGATATTTCAAATTAGATAATGGTGATTCTAAGTGTAGTGCAATCAAACAGGTTGCATCAGGTAGATTTGGTGTTACTATTGAATATTTAACAAATGCAATTGAGATACAAATTAAAATGGCACAGGGTGCAAAGCCTGGTGAGGGTGGACAGCTTCCTGGTGCTAAGGTATTCCCATGGATTGCAAAAGCAAGAAATTCAACTCCAGGTGTATCCTTAATATCACCACCACCTCATCATGATATTTATTCGATTGAGGATTTAGCGCAATTGATATTTGATTTAAAGAATGCAAATAGACGCGCAAGAATATCCGTTAAATTAGTATCTGAATCAGGAGTTGGTACAATCGCTGCTGGTGTTGTAAAGGCTGGTGCGAATACAATATTAATTTCAGGCTATGATGGTGGTACAGGTGCAGCACCTAGAACATCCATCTATAATGCAGGTATTCCTTGGGAAATCGGCCTTGCTGAAACACATCAAACATTAGTAATGAATGGCTTAAGAGATAGAGTAAGACTAGAAACGGATGGTAAGCTTTTGACGGGTAAAGATTTAGCTATCGCTATCCTTTTAGGTGCAGAAGAATTCGGATTTGCGACAGGACCATTAATCGCTATGGGCTGTATAATGATGAGAGTATGTAATCTAAATACTTGTCCTGTAGGTGTTGCAACTCAGGATGAAAAATTAAGAGCTAGATTTAAAGGCAAGCCTGAATATGTAATGAATTTCATGAAATTTATCGCATCAGAATTAAGAGAATATATGGCATTATTAGGCTTTAGAACTATTGATGAAATGGTTGGTCATACGGAATTATTATCCTTAAAGGATGAATTTAAAAATAAAATTGATTCTAGAAAAATGTTATTTAATAGAGATGTTGTGAATAAAGAAAGTATATTTAAGGCTTATAAAGCAAATGATTTATCGAATACATCAGATTATAGAGTTTTATTACCTTTATGTAAGGATGCAATATTAGGTGGTTTAAGTAAAAGAATTGATTTAGAAATCTCAAATGTAAATCGTTCCTTTGGTACAATGCTATCGAATGAAATAACGAAAATACATCAAGATAAAGGATTAAAGGATAATTCAATTATTATTAACGCATATGGAAATGCTGGAAATTCATTTGGTTGTTTATTAACTAAAGGTGTAACTATTCATGTTTATGGTGATGCAAACGATTATTTCGGTAAATCCTTATGTGGTGGTATTTTATCCGTAATGCCTACAGATAAAGCAACATTTAAGCCTGAAAACAACATTATTTGTGGTAATGTTGCTCTTTATGGTGCAACATCTGGTGAATGCTATTTAGAAGGTATTGCCGGAGAAAGATTTGCAGTAAGAAATTCAGGCGCGAGGGTAGTAGCATTAGGCTGTGGTCAGCATGGATGCGAATATATGACAGGTGGTGTAGCTGTAATTTTAGGCCAAATTGGGAAAAACTTTGCGGCAGGTATGTCTGGTGGTGTTGCATACATCTATGGACAAAATAATAAAAAATATATCAATGATGAATTGGTTTCTATCTTAGATTTAAATGATGAGGATGAAAATAAATTAAAAGAAATTTTAAAGAATCATATTCATCATACGAATTCTAAATATGTTAAAGATATTTTAAAGAACTTTAATAAGAATGATTTTATTAAGGTTTTACCTAATGATTATGCAAAAATAATGGAATTCATTTCAGAATTCAAGAAGCAAGGATCAACAAATCCTGAATTAGATGCATTTAATAAATTAATGGAGGAAAGATGATGGGAAAGCCAACAGGTTTTATGGAATTTAAAAGGCTAAATAAGGATGAAATAAAAGTTGAAGAAAGAATTAAAAATTTTAACGACTTCCATATTTTTTTTGATTTAAATATACAACGACAACAGGCTTCACGCTGCATGAATTGTGGCGTTCCATTTTGTCAATCTGCCATGAAGGTGAATAATAGAAATGTTGGATGCCCATTATCGAATCTAATTCCCGAATGGAATCATTTAATCTATTTAGGCTTATATGAAGAAGCTTATAAAAGATTAGAAATGACTGCCCCATTTCCTGAATTTACAGGTAATGTATGTCCTGCTCTTTGTGAAGCATGCTGCTCATGCTCAATTCATGATGATGCAGTAGGAATTAAAGCCAATGAATTATTTTTAATTGAAGAAGCCTATAAAAATGGCTGGATTAAGCCTAATAAAAATATAAAAAGAAATGGTAAAAGAGTTGCAGTAATTGGTTCAGGCCCATCAGGCTTATCCTGTGCTAAAAAGCTAAATGATAATGGTTTTTCTGTTACGGTTTATGAAAAAAGTGATCGATTTGGTGGCTTATTAATGTATGGAATTCCCAACATGAAATTGGAAAAGCATATCATTGAAAGAAGAATTAATTTATTAAAGGAAGAAGGTATAGTATTTATTAAAAATACGAAAATAGGTAAGGATTTATCTACATCAAAGCTTCAATCATCCTTTGACGATATAGTATTTGCCTGTGGTACATCAGCTCCAAGACCATTAGTTTGTAAAGGATGCGATGCAGATGGTATTTTATATGCATTAGATTTCCTTAAGCAAACCACAAAGGATTTATTAGAAGAAAAAGATTTTAAATACAATTTAAAAGATAAAAATGTGATTATAGTAGGTGGTGGAGATACTGCAAATGACTGTTGTGGTACTGCAGTAAGAGAGCAAGCTAAATCCGTAACTGAACTTGAAATAACAAAAGAACCTCCACAGAATAATACATTACCTTGGCCGAATTATCCTAATAAAAAGAAAACAGATTATGGTGTTTTTGAATGTAATACAATTTATGGAAAAGATATCAGAAAATATGAAACTACAATAGATGAGGTTATTAAGGATGATCATAATCATATTGTTGGTGTAAAAAGTAAAAAGGTAAAATTTGAAAATGGTAAAATTGTAGA
Organism: Anaeroplasma sp.; assembly: GCF_034179385.1. Lineage (NCBI taxonomy): Bacteria > Bacillati > Mycoplasmatota > Mollicutes > Anaeroplasmatales > Anaeroplasmataceae > Anaeroplasma > Anaeroplasma sp. The sequence goes on along the minus strand of NZ_JAXFPY010000011.1, from coordinate 5,762 downwards.
TATTCCTGATACTAAAGAATATTTCGATTGTGATTATTTAATAATCGCAATGGGCTTTTTAGGGACTAGCGATTGTGATGCCAAAGAATATAATATGATAACAAATAGAAATAGAATTCCTCTTCATGATTTTAATTATGATGATAATATTTATGTTTGTGGCGATATGAAAAATGGTCAATCCCTCGTTGTAGTTGCAATTAAAGATGGTATGGATTGTGCGAATAAAATTATAGAAAAGTACAGGTAGTTTTATGGAAAAGAAAGCATTTGTAACTAAAGAATTAATTGAAGAAATAACGAAAACATATCCTACTCCTTTTCATATTTATGATGAAAAGGGAATAAGAGAAAATGTTAGAAGATTAAAAAAGGCTTTTTCTTGGAATAAAGGTTATAAGGAATATTTTGCTGTAAAAGCAACACCCAATCCATATATTTTAAAAATATTAAAAGAGGAAGGCTGTGGTGTTGATTGCTCATCCTTAACAGAATTAATGCTATCTGATATAGTTGGATTTAAATCGGATGAAATTATGTTTTCATCAAATGTTACTCCAAAAGAAGATTTCATGTTAGCTAGAAAGCTAAATGCCTATATTAATTTTGATGATATTACTCATATTGATTATTTCAAAGAAATAGCCCCTTTTGCTCTTACAATGTGCTTAAGATATAATCCAGGGGGAGATTTCACATTAAATAATGAAATAATGGATACACCTAAGGATGCCAAATATGGAATGACTAAAGCACAAATGAAAGAGGCAATCCTAAAGCTAAAATCCTATGGTGTTAAGCATTTTGGTATTCATGCCTTTTTAGCATCGAATACTAAGGATAATGGATATTATCCAAAGCTTGCTGCAATATTATTTAATTTAGCTGTTGAATTAAAAAAGGATTGTAATTGCCATATTTCATTTATTAATTTATCCGGTGGTGTTGGTGTAGATTATAAGCCAGAAGAACCAAGAAATGATATTGAAATAATTGGTGAGGGCGTAAGAAAAGCATTTGAGGAAATACTAGTTCCAAATGGTATGAATGATGTAAAAATCTTTACTGAGCTAGGTAGATTCATCTTAGCCCCATTTGGTCATTTAGTTGCTAAAGCAATACATGAAAAGCATATATATAAGGAATATATAGGATTAGATGCATGTGCTGCAAATCTAATGAGGCCTGCAATGTATGGTGCATATCATCATATAACTGTACTTGGTAAGGAAAATGAAAAATGTGATCATAAATATGACATAACAGGTGGTTTATGTGAAAATAATGATAAATTCGCAATAGATAGAATGCTTCCTAAAATTGATATTGGTGATTATATTGTTATTCATGATACAGGAGCTCATGGCTTTTCAATGGGATATAATTACAATGGTAAATTAAGATCTGCTGAATTATTATTAAAAGAAGATAATACTGTAAAGCTTATAAGAAGAAAAGAAGAACCAAGTGATTATTTTGCAACATTGGATTTTAAAGAATTTAACAAAAATTAAAAACATATAACTTTACCTAAAACCAAAAATATATAATGCGTTAGTGGTATTATTTTATAGGAATCTTCAAGATATCCAGGGGGTTAACAAGATTAGCTCAAAAGAAATAATACCATAGTTTGATTAATAGTTTTCTAGTCTTTTTAGCTAGAAAACTCTTTTTGTTTTAGGTGTTTTTATGCTCGCACAAAAAACAATTTCTCTAGTGGAAAGGAATTAAAAATTTGGTATTGCCTGTTCGGGGCGAACAAGTTTATTATCAAATTAAGAAGGGATATGAATGAAAAAACACTAGAGAAGGTCACAGGATTAAGTAGGAGACAAATCATAATGCTGCAAAAGACTTGTATTAAAAGAAAAAACAAAATAGTAGTAGGTATAAGCTATGAATATACGGATGATGAGGTTGAACAGTTTATACTTGCAAAGATGTTTAAGGATTGTGGCTATAATTATCCGGAAATTAAAAAAGAAATGGATAATTATGCAATCCATAAGGTTGAAGTTTTAGATAAAGCAATATCTAAAACAGAATCAAAAATTAAAGACTTAGAAGAAATTTTAAAAAGAGTAAATGAATTTAAAAAGAAAGTAGAGGATTAAAGAAATGAAGAAAAAAATTATTCTAGGATTGATGCTTGCCTCAACATTTGCATTAGCATCATGTGATTTATTCAGTGAGGGTAGTAGTCTCACTACCCAAAAGACTACGGATACAGCTACAACTAAACCATCAAAAACAGAAGATACTACTCCATCCATACCTTCAACTAAAAAAGAAATGAAGTATGAAGTAGGTGTTGCTACAATTGATTCTTGGACGAATAGTATTGGCAGTTCTTGGGTAAAAATTGCTGTTCCAGTAAAGAATACTGGAGATGTAGACATTTATCTAGGTGATATGTCCGCTGATATTGAATCATCAACTGGAAGTTTGTTAAAAACTATATCCATGATAAATGCTTATCCGGATTATATTAAACCAGGTGAAACAGCATATTATTATGATGAGACTAGTGCTTCCTTTGATACAACAGGAATTAAAGTAGTACCTCATGTTGATATTCATAAATCTTCTAATGAAGTAATTCGATATGATATTAGTGATGTTTCAATTACTGAAGATAGCTTAAGTGGTGTTAAGGTAATGGGAAGAATAGAGAATAAAACATCTAAAAAAGGAACATTAGTGTATGTTGCTGCAAATCTATTTGATTCAAATGACAAACTCATTTGTAATTGTTTCACTATTCTAGATAATGATTTAAATGCTTTTGATAAGATAGGATTTACATGCTCACCATTTGCATATAGAGAAGTGAAACCATCTGATGTAGCTAGATATGAAATCTATGCCTATCCAACTCAATTTAATATAGATTTTAGTTTTTAAAAATAATAATCCTGAAAGCATTATAAGCTATCGGGATTTGTTTTTTCCTAGAAGAATCAAGTAAATGTCGTAACATAGGTGCTATGTATCCGAACTACTTTAAAGAAAAAGGCTTAATATCGTAAGGGGGGATGCTTCCTCGAATGGTTCACCATCTGAATTATTCTTTGCAAAGATGCTTAATTTAAAATATAGGATATATTTATGCAAATTTTTAAAATAGATAAAGAATGATATTAACTTAATGCACGCAAAAGTGTTGCAATATGACACATTTGTGTTAAAATAGTTAATGAAGGTGATATATATGTTGGAATATATTCCATATTGTTTTTCTAAAAAAGATATAATTGATAATTTTAAAGATAAGACACAATTTGATAATTGGTTAAGAACAAAAATTAAAAATGGAGTTATAAAAAAAATCCATAATGGTTTATATGTAACTGTTGATTCAATGAAAAATATAAATGCTACTAAATATGAAATTGCATGTAAAATTTCTGATTCAGCTTTTTTATGCTATCACTCTGCTTTAGAATATTATGGTTTAGCTAACCAGGTTTTTAATGAATTGGTTGTTGGCAGTATAACCAGGTTTAATCATTTTGAGTTTGATGGTATTAATTATTTTTGTAAACAAACTAATCATCAATTTGAGATTAATAATTTAATTAACGAAAAAATAAAAGTAACATCTATCGAGAGAACATTAATTGATTGTATAGATGATATAGATTTAGCTGGTGGTATCGAAGAAGTATTAAATGCATTAGAAAATATAAAAGGTTTAAGTGAAAACAAAATAATGAATATTTTGGCTAATTATAATAAAGTGATTTTATATCAAAAAGTTGGATATATTTTTGAACAATATAATGATTATTTAAAATTAAGCGCTTCTTTTTTTGACCATTTACAAGAACATCTAACGAATCAAGTAAAGTATTTTTTAAATGATGATTATAATAATGTTGAATATAATGCTAAGTGGAAGGTAATTGCTCCAAGAAATTTAAGAAATAAATTGAGGGAAGGATTATAATATGAAGTTTTCTAAACAATATCTTAATGAATTATCATTAAAAACAAACTTTATTAAAGATAATATTGAAAAGGTATTAAGGTTAACTGAAATACTTAAGTATATTAATTATGAATCTAAATATAAAGATAAATTTGTATTAAAAGGTGGCACTGCTATAAATTTATTGTTTTTTAATATGCCAAGATTATCAGTTGATATAGATTTGGATTTTTCTGAAAATCTTTCTAAAGAAGAAGTAGAAAAAGTAAAATCAGGTTTTTCAAGTGATATAGTTAATCATATGAAAAAAAATGATTATTCTTTAACCTCAAATATTAGGGAGCATTTCGCGTTAAGCTCTTTTGAATTTTCTTATATTAATAATAGTGGTAATAGAGATAATATTAAAATAGAAATAAACTATATAGATAGATGTCATATATTACCTTTTTAAAGAAAAAAGATTAAATGTGAATTTATTGATGAAAACTTCGAGGTTTTAACGCTTAACAAAATTGAACTTTTCTCTAGTAAAATCAATGCTTTAATATCTCGTTCTACACCAAGAGACTTGTATGATGTGTATAAGATGATAGATTCTAATATTATTAGCAATATAGATTTATTAAGAAAATGTACGATATTTTATAATATGATTGGTGGTAATCAAAATATTATAAATTTAGATTACAATAATATCTTTAAAATTGATTTTAATAAAATAAAAAGACAATTAATACCAGTATTATCTAAAAAAGATAATTTTGAATTAGATAATGCAAAAGAAATAGTAATTGAATATTTAAAAAAATTATTCACTGTAAATGAATCGGAAAAAGAATTTATTGAACTATTTACACAAAAAATATATAAACCAGAATTGTTATTTGATAATGAAATATCTGAAAATATTATTGATCATCCTATGGCAAAATGGCGTTGCAAATGATTTTTTAAGCATTAGGGGTTCCTCTAATGATGCCTATGGTTTACCATCTTAATAATTCATTGATTTCCTCCAAAAACTACTGTATAATAGTAGTAAAAGGAGGGAATTTTTATGATTAAGACTATTGATATGCTTTTATATGAATATAGAGAATATTCTAATATTTATAACAAAATTGCAGTTGAAGAGAAAAATAATAACTTAATTAAGCTAAAAAGAGGTCTTTACGAAACTAATAAAGATGCAGATCCATTTACAATAGCTAATGTTTTATTATCTCCATCATATATTTCCTTTGAAACAGCTTTAGCTTATTATGGTATGATTCCTGAAAGGGTATATGCTATTAAATCAGCTTCGTTTAAGAAAAATAAGAAAAAGGAGTACAAGAATGCTTTTGGACTTTTTTTATATCAAGATATTAATTCAAATGCTTATCCATATGATATTAATGAAATTGAAATAGATGGAACCAAAGTGATGATTGCATCAAAAGAAAAAGCATTACTTGATATGTTATCTATAATATCTCCAAGGAATAACAAAAAAGAATTGTTAGATTTATTATTTGAAGATTTAAGAATAGATGAAGTTATATTTGATGAATTGGATAAAAGTAAACTAATTGAATTATGTGATTTATATCCTTCTAAAACATTGCATTTATTAAAAAAATATATAAAAAATAAAGTATAAATTGTATGATAAAGAAATTGAAAAATATTGATGAATATATATATTTTATAAACAAAATAAATTCAACAGATAATTATTCTGATCCTATGCTTTCGAATGAAGTTCAAATAAAGAATAATTTACTTGAGTCAGTCAACAAAAAAGATAATATTATTTTTGGAATATTTGATCATAATATTAACA
>NZ_JAXFPY010000135.1:0-32140 GCF_034179385.1 Anaeroplasma sp. | reverse complement strand
AAGTATTATAAAATGACCTATCTGGGTAATGGTATTTATACGATTACTTTTGAGCCAAGGATGTACAGGAAGAAATTATACCTAAAGATTTATGATGGATATTCTTGGTATATCAACTGGTCCATTCAAAATAATAACCTCATCATGCATGACACGGATGCATTTATTGTAGAAAACGTATATTATTCTTCAAAAGTTACTATAGAAATTAATACTATTTTGAAAACAGGAAATATAAGAGTAAGCTAAAAAAGCTTATTCTTTTCTTTTTCTTAATTTAATGATAAAATAAAAAAAGAATTGGAGGCAGAAAAATGAAAAAGAAAATATTTATGGCAATCCCATTAAGCTTATTATTAGCTTCATGCTCTATTGGTGGAGCTAAAACAACAACTACAACAGTAGAAACAACAACCAAGCCACAAGAAACTGAAACAGAAAAACAAACTACAACGCAAACTTCGGATGGGATAGATCATAGTATCATTCCAGAATATACCTCAAGTGATATTCAATTACTTGCCCCTGATTTTACTACAAGAGTGATTCCAAATCAGGATTCTGTAACCTATGATGATTTATTCAATTTAGGTAATGAGGTATCTATTTCTATAGATATGGAAGATAGTGAGCTTCAAAAGCTACAAGAGGATTTGGATTATTATAATGAAACGCATTTTAAAAACCAGCTATATCGTCATTGTAAGAGTGTAACGATTACCCTAAAGAATTACGATAACACCTTCTCTTGGACTATAGAGGATGTAGGTATTCGTCAAAAGGGGAATACCTCAAGACTTTGGCCTATCATTGAGAATGGCAAAATTGCATCCTTAAATCATTTTAAGCTATCCTTTGATGAGACCTTTGATGATGAGGCCTATGGAGTAGATAAGGTCGATTGGTCCAATGATCCAGCAGGCTATAAATTAAGAAAGGATAGAGAATTCTTAGGCTTAACGGGCTTAGATTTAAAATGGAATAAGAATTATGATGCAACACACATTAAAGAGGTTTATGCATCAAAATTATATAAATCTCTAGGATTAATCATTCAAAATATCGGATTAACGAATTTTAATATTAATCAAATAGATCAGAATACAAGCTATGATATGGGTGTATATACATTATATGAGCCTGCAAAGAAATCCTTAATTAAAAGAACTCTTCAAAATGAGGATATTTTAACCTTTGGCACATGGAATGATGAAAAGAATGGTACCTATGGTGTTACCGGCTCTAAATATGGTGATTTATATAAATGTATTTGGGGTGTTGATTTAACCTACAACAATATGAAAAATAATGTTGGTGTAGGCAGTATGGATGGATCTTATGTACCTAAATACGAAAGAAAAACAAACACAAGCGAGGCCGCCTATAAGGATAATTTATTATTTGAGCTTGGTAGAGCAGTTTCGAAAAACAATTTAGAGGATATTAGACAAAAGCTAGATATAGAATATTTTGCTGCACTTGAGGCTGTAAATTATTTTGTTGGTAACCCAGATGATTTAAGAAATAACACCAATAATACTATGATTTATATGAGAAGAAGTGATGGTATGGGTATTATAATTCCAATTGATAATGACCGTGCCTTTGGTATAACGAAGGATTGGGATGTAAGAAATGGTATGACTGAGGTTGGTCCAATGGATTTGACTAAGGCAGCAAATGGTGATAATGTTATTGGATTATATAAAAATACGATTTTAAAGAAGAATTCTAGTGCTTATAAGCTATATACAGCTTATTTAACTGCATTATATAATAGTGATTGGCTAAAGGATGAAACCTTTACTGAATTATTTAATATTGCGAAAAACACCTATAGTGCAAGTGTATCTTCTGATTTCGGTTATATTGATTTCAATCTGAATGATTCCAATATTTCCTTCTCTAATTATATCAATGCGAAGAAGAATTTATGTAAGAATTATTTAGATACGAATACCAACATAGAAGATGATCCTATTACAGATACGAATGGAGATTACGGTGCTATTTATCTTGTTGGCTCTATGAATGGTTGGGGTGGTACATCCTTACCATTTACCTATAAGGGTAATGGTCAATATACAATTACCTTTACACCTGCAAGTGTAAATAATGATTCTATTGATTTTAAGATCAACAATGGAATCGATTGGGAAACCATTGATTGGACAATTGATTTAGTGAATAATGAATTAATCATGGAAAAGGGTGAAAATTGTACGCTTAGTGGTGTAACAAATTCCTCTAGTATCACAATCACAATAAACACAATTACGAAAGAAGCAAATATCGTTATAGAATAAGGAAGAGCCCAATTTGGGCTCTTTTTGAGGAGATGATTCTTGTGGTAGATAAAAGAAAAAAGTTCATAGGTATATGCTTCCTAGCTGTTTTATATCTTGTAGCATTTTTCTTAGGAATATTAGTATTCCTATTTACTGGTGGCTATTTAAATGATTTATTAAGATTGTTATTAGCCTCAATGACCAGTGTAGTAACTATATATATTGTTGGAGTAGCCTTTCATACGGCATCCTTTATAGATCCTTACTGGAGTCTTCAAACTCCAGTATATATGCTATTTTTAATGATCTATTATAATGCATTTAATACTGGGACTATATTATTCTTCTCTGTATTTAGCTTATGGGCAATACGATTAACCTTCAATTTCTTAAGGAATTTTACTGGATTGCATTATGAGGATTGGAGGTATAGAAGAGCTAAGGAGCGTTTTGGTTTATTCTATTATGTAATTAGTTTCGTTATTTTCCATTTCTTGACGAGTGTGACTATTTTTGCGGCCTCACTCCCTATGTATTATTATGTAATTAAGAATTTGGAATTTGGACTATGGCAGCTTTTTGGTTTAATTTTTATGACGATTGCTGCTTATATAGAAACACAAGCGGATGCTGAAATGTATAATTTTAGAAAGAATCGTTCGAAGGAAAGCCAGGTTTATGACCAAAAGCTTTGGAAATATATGAGGCATCCGAATTATGCCGCAGAATTCCTTCTTTGGGCAGGTGTAACCTATGTTTATATTAGTGCTATGCCGAGTGAGTGGTATTTCATTTTCTGTATCGCACCGATGATTTGTTTAATTGGTGGGGCAATGCTAATATCTGAGGCACATTATCTTGCGACTAAGCCAGATTATAAAATCTATAAGAAAAACACCTTTGCCTTAATCCCTATACCTAAAAAGAGAATCCCTTATTTAAATGATGAAAATAAGAGGTGGGTAACCTTTTATGGGCAGGCTCAATCTAAGGGTAGACCAGATGCGATGCGATATGCTCGAGATTTAACCCTAAGGTATCCTATTTTTGTTCCCTTTGGTGGAGATAAAATAAGAATTACATTAGATAATTATTGTGTGGATGAGGCGATTCATATTGACCATATCAATGTCGCAAGAGGGAAAAGCTTATCCGATGTACAGGAGGATCCTTTATATGTAACCTTTGGTGGGGAAAGAAGAATTCATATAGAGCCTCATATGTCCTTAACTAGTGATGTTATTCCTTATGAAATTAAAGAGGATGAATATTTAATTATAAATATATATATTAAACGTACATGTAATTTAACAGGCTGTGTCGATATTACCGGTCCACTATCTAAGGGGTATTTTGCATATGGAGATCAATCCTTCAAGCCATCCTTAGATAAAAACACCTCAAAATCCATGGGCTGGGTACATTTCATTTCTAATGTAGATGTATATACAGATAAGGAAAATGAATGTGTGGTTTGTTATGGAGATTCTATAACGAGCCAGGATTGGCCAGATTATATGCTGCTTTCCTTAAGAGAAAGAGGTATTAAAAATATATCGGTTGTAAGAAAGGCTGTATCTGGTACAAGAATATTAAGAGAATATGAATGCATTACCTATCAATCCTATGGTTTAATGGGGAAAAAGAGATTCTTTCATGAGGTATCTAGTGTATCTGGTGCGAAAATGGTCATCATTCAGCATGGTATTAATGATATTATTCATCCAGTAGGAGAGGAAGTTAATCCATTTCGGCCTATGAGCGATATGCCTACATCTTCAGATTTAATTGAAGGCTTAGAAAGATATCGTAAGGTTGCAAAAAGATTAAATCTTTTCGTTTACTACGGCAATTTACTTCCTATATATAACTGGAGGACCTATGCTCCATTTAGAGAAGAAGTTAAAAATGAGGTCAATGATTGGATAAAGATGCAAGAGGGATTTATCGATTTTGAAGGAGCTATAGGTGAGTGCAAGGATTCCATTTGGTATTTTAAGGATGGAATGGATTCTGGTGATCATTTACACCCATCTAAGGCGGCTTATCAAATTATGGGTAACCTCGCAGCAAGTGTATTGTTTAAAAATGATATGAATTAAAAATGTAAAGCGTTTTATTTGAGAAGAGTAACAAAATACTCTTCTTTTTTTATGACACTTTTGGTAAAATTGAATTAGTTTTTTATGAAACTGGAGGAAGAAATATGGGTGGATTTTTCGGGGCAGTATCTAAAAAAGATTGTGTCTTTGATTTATTCTTTGGAATTGATTATCATTCTCATCTAGGAACAAGAAGAGGTGGAATGGTAGTATTAAATGAAAATGGTTTTAATCGTTCAATTCACAACATTGAAAATGCACCATTTAGAACAAAATTTGAAAAGGATGTACTAGAAATGAAGGGCCAAATGGGAATCGGTTGTATTTCCGATTATGAGCCTCAGCCTCTTTTAGTTAGAAGCCATCATGGTACATACGCGATTACTACAGTTGGAAAAATTAATAATATTAAAGAAATTGTAGATGAGCTATTTAAAAATGGATATTCTCATTTCCTAGAGATGAGTGGTGGGGATATTAACCCAACCGAGCTTGTCGCATCAATTATTAACCAAAAGGAAAACTTAATTGATGGTATTCAGTATGTACAAGAGCTAATTGATGGTTCTATTACATTACTATTGTTAAATGAAAAGGGTATTTATGTTGCAAGAGATAAATATGGTAGAACTCCTGCATCCATTGGATACAAGGAGGATGGCAGTTATTGTGTCACCTTTGAATCCTTTGCTTACCTAAATTTAGGATACAAGCCATATAAAGAGCTTGGACCTGGTGAGATATGTATTGTATCTCCTGATGGCGTAAGGCAATTGGTAGGGCCTAAAGATAAAATGAGAATTTGTACCTTCCTATGGGTATATTATGGGTACCCATCCTCAAGCTATGAGGGCTTGAGTGTTGAAAAGATGAGATGCTCATGCGGAAAATATATGGCAAGAAGAGATACGGTTAAACCGGATTGTGTTGCAGGTGTACCAGATTCTGGTATGGCTCATGCCATTGGTTATGCCAATGAAAGTGGCATTCCATTTACAAGACCATTCATTAAATATACACCAACATGGCCAAGATCTTTCATGCCAACTATGCAGGAGAAGAGAAATTTAATCGCTAAGATGAAGCTAATTCCTGTTCATGATTTAATTGAAGGAAAGAGATTAATGCTTATCGATGATTCTATTGTTCGCGGTACTCAAATGAGAGAAACAACAGAATTCTTATATAAAAGCGGGGCAAAAGAGGTGCATATTCGTAGTGCATGTCCACCACTTGTTTACGGCTGTAAATATTTAAATTTTTCAAGAACAAAATCAGAAATGGAGCTCATTACAAGAAAGACAATTTTAAAGCTTGAGGGTAATACAAATCCTGAAACCTTAAAGATGTATGTAGATCCAGATTCAGATAAATATAAAACAATGGTTGAAGAAATTAGAAAAGAGCTTCATTTTACATCCCTACAGTTTAATCGTCTAGACGATTTAAAGAAGGCTTGTGAAATTGATGAGGATAAGCTTTGTACCTATTGTTGGGATGGTAATGAGTAAGAGATACCTCTTACTCTTTTCTTTTGCTTGACAAAAATATAGAATTATAATAAACTAAAGAGCAATTTGAAGTATTATAAGGAGGGGTATAAATGGATAAGATTATTTATTATACAGATGAATTAAACGATGAATTTTCTGATGCGAAAATTACCCCAAGAGTTATCGATGGAAGCTATGTATATGTATATAAAAGCCTATGGAAGAAATTCACCCATTTCTTTTGGCTTAGAATTGTAGCTCATCCTATCGCATTTTGTTATTTAAAATTTAAATATCATCATAAATTTATAAATAAAAAAGTAATTAAGCCTTATAAAAGGGATGCTTATTTTCTTTATGGTAATCATACCCATAATTTATGTGATGCCTTCATTCCACCAAAGATTTCTGGTTGGACGGATGCCCATGTTATCGTGAACCCTGAAAATGTATCGATTAAGGGAATGGGAAATGTCGTCTTATCTCTAGGCGCAATTCCGCTTCCTGCAGATCGTGATGCAATGAAGAATTTTATTGCATGTATCGAAACTAGAGTTAAAGAACGCAAGGTTATAGCGATATATCCTGAGGCACATATTTGGCCATATTATACAAAAATTAGACCATTTAAGGATATGTCCTTCAGGTATCCCATCGAATATAATAAGCCTGTATTTTCCTTCACGAATGTTTACCTTAAGCGTAAGCATGGGAAAACGCCTACCATTCATACCTATATTGATGGACCATTTTTCCCTGATTTAAGTATTTCAAAGCCAGAGGCTAGAAAGAAATTAAGAGATATGGTTTATAACCAAATGGTAGAAAGAAGCAAAGAAAATACAGTAGAGGTAATTAAATATATGAAAAAGGAGGAATCCAATGATTAATTTATTATTCTGTGGCAATGATAAGGTCTTTGATGGCATGCTTACGACAATGCTTTCTATTTTTGAAAGAACGAAAACAAAGGAGCCTTTCCATGTTTATATATATACAATGGATGTATCCTATTTAGATCCAAGATATTTAGCCCTTACAAGTGAAATGGGTACTTTCTTAGATAAGGTTGCAAAAGGCTATAATAAGGAGAATATCGTTGAGGTCATTGACGTATTTCCATATTATAAGGAGGAATTTAGTGGTTCTCCTAATGAAGGATGCTATTGTAGCCCATATACACTATTAAGATTATTTGCAGATATGGTGCCAAATATGCCAGATAAGCTATTATATCTAGATTGTGATTTAATGTTTAATAGAGATATAAGATTATTATGGGATATTGATGTTCATGGCTATGAATATGCTGCCGCAAGAGATCATTATGGTAAGTACTTGGTAAAGCCCAATTATATTAATGCTGGTGTATTATTATTTAATTTAGCAAAAATGAAGGAAACACATCTTTTAGATAAGGCTAGAGTATTAATTAAAACAAAGAAGCTTCCCTTTGCAGATCAATCTGCAATCCTTCGCTCTACAACGAAAAAGAAGATGCTACCTCAAAAATATAATGATCAAAAATTCTTGCATAAGAATACGATTATTCGTCATTTCTCTAAAAGATTATTTTGGCTTCCATACCCTCATACAGCGAATATAAAGCAGTGGAAGGTGGATCTGGTACATAAGATTTTTAAATATCATCAATTTGATGATATCTATGATATTTATTTAAAGCTAAAGGAAGAATTTAATGAGAAGAAGTAAAGCATTGCCAAAGTGCAATGTTTTTTTCTTGTTTCATTTTCAAAACTAAACTATAATAAAATTATAGATATTTTTACAAGGAGGGGCTTTTATGGCAAAAAATACTAGTATTGCATTAAGAAATCAAATTATTTATCAGGTATTTCCAAGACAGTATTCGAAAACTCACGATTTAAAGGGAGTTACTAAGGATTTAGAAAGAATAAAGGATTTAGGTGTGGATATTATTCAATTAATGCCCATTCATCCTATTGGAGTTTTACTTCGCAAGGGTAAGATAGGCTCTCCTTATTCCATTAAGGATTATAGATCGATTGACCCAAATATGGGTACAATGGAGGATTTAAAGGAATTGTTCGATAAGGCACATGCCCTTGGCTTAAAGGTCATTATGGATATCGTATTTAATCATACCTCAAGAGATTCTATTTTAACAGAAGAGCACCCAGAATGGTTCTATCATAAGCCAAATGGTGAATTTGCCAATCGAGTTGGTGATTGGAGTGATATTACCGATTTTAAATTTGAGTATCCAGAGCTAGAGAAATATTTATCCGACACTCTACTTCAATATGTAAGATTAGGTGCGGATGGATTTAGATTTGATGTTGCCTCTTTAATTCCATATAGCTTCTTTGCGCATACCTTCCCTCTTTTAAGGAAGGAGAAGGAGGATTTATTCTTCTTAGCAGAGACGATTCATCTATCCTTCTGTAAATATATTCGTGATATGGGCTATGATGCAACATCTGACCCTGAAATATATACATTATTTGATGCGGAATATGAATATGATGTATATGATCATTTACAAAAATATATGAAGGGTGAGGCAAGAATTCAAGAATATTTATCTAGAGTAGAAGATCAAGAGGCCTTATATCCAAAGAACTTTGTTAAGGTAAGATTCTTAGAAAATCATGACTTTGGTACAGCAAATTCCTATTTAAAGGATGATTTAAGACTTAAGAATCTACTCGTATTATCCTATTTTACAAGAGGTATGGCTTTCTTATTTAATGGCATTGAAACTGCATCTAGACATTTACCAAATTTATTTGAAATGGATGAAATTAAATGGAAGGATTATAATAAGAGTGGTATCGTCGATTTAATTAAGAAATTAAATGAAATTAAGAAGCATAGAGTATTTGCGGATGGTGTATGGAATTACCATATTATCACCGATTCTATCGTTTTATTATCCTTTAAGAATATGGATGAGGAAATTACGGCTATTGTAAATTTAAATCATGCATCTGGAATGGTAAATACCGAAATTGAGGGTAGATTTAAGAATTTACTTACTGGAGAGGTTTTGCCAATCGATAAATATCTAGACATGCAAGAAGAGCCTCTTGTTTTATTAAGAATTCATGAATAATGCTTGCTTAAACTGAAATATAGTGTATAATAAGCCGAAGAATGAGGAATGAATTATGACGAAAGAGCAAATTTCTATTATTGCAATCGTAATTTCCTTTATTGGAAATGCATTATTTACGCTATCATCATTATTTCACAACAAAAAGAAAATCATCGCAACCCAAAGCTTTTGCCATGGTTTAAATGGTATAGCTCAGCTTATGCAGGGTGGCTATGGTGGAATGATTCAGGATTTTACCATGCTTGTAAAAAACTTCGTCTTACTTTTTGTGGATGAGGCAAGAAAAAAATTCATATTGCTTATCAATGTCGTATGTATTATTGTCGCTTTAGTGTTTGGTATCGTATCTATACAAATATGGGCAGAGGATAAGGGCTGGTTTCAGTATTTACCTGTTGGTGGTATGTTCGTATATTCTGTATGCTCTACATTTGTATTTGCCAAGAGAGGCTTATCTAAGAATTTCACCGAAGTATTATTAAAATCTGCACTGATTTTTAATGGTATTTGTCAGTGTATTTATGGTATCCTATTGCCACTTATTCCAAATACGATATTTAATGCAGTAACGATTGTTCTATCCATTTATTCTATTATCCGTATAGCCATTAAGGTTCATAAGGAAAAGAAGAATCCAAAGGATATAGAGGATTTTCATCAAGAAGAAAACATTATCGATGAAGAATAGAAGGAATTTTCTTCTATTTTTCTTCTTAAAGAAGAATATGCTAAAATAATATAAAGGGGGGATATCATGTATTGTACTTGCTGTGGCAAACAAATAATGGATGGATGTAATTTTTGTCCAGAATGCGGAGTAAAGCTAAATATGAATGCCAAAAGAGGAAGTGATTTTATTCCTTTAGGTACATATATAAGCGTTCCTTTAATTACAGGTGAGGTAAAGGGCTTATATTATTATAATGGCTTATTTTATAAGGATAAATTTTGTACGAACCCATTTCCTATTGGTTTGATTCCTATCCCTTATAGAAATCCTCTTACTGTATTCCCATTTTTATTTGGCTTTGGGTATTTGCATTTTCACGAGAAAAAATAATCATTTGAATGCCTTATCCATAAGGCATTTTTTCTTTTTTGAAAAATGTATATCATAGTGATACCTATGCTATCAAATGGATAGAATATATTTAACATGGATACCAAAAATTTCAAAAGTTTCAACACCTTTTGTGTTTTAAAAATATATCCATAGTGATATAATTAAAGCAATGTGATAGCGTTTTCAAAAGGAGATGTATAAAATGTATGATGTTGTGATTATTGGCGGAGGTATTACAGGCGCTTCTATAGCCTATGAGCTTTCGAAATACAAGCTTAAGGTTGCACTTGTTGAAAAAGAAAATGATGTAGCTTGTGTTACAACAAAAGCAAACTCAGGTATTGTTCATGCAGGATATGATCCAAAGCCTGGTACAATTATGGCAAAGCTTAATGTTTTAGGCTCTAAAATGTATAAGGAGCTTGCTCCATTATTCCATGTTCATTATTCCAATATTGGCTCTTTAGTCGTTGGAAGAAAGGAAGATGAGGCTAAGGTTTTAGAGCTTTATCATCGAGGATTAGAAAACAAAGTAGAGGATATGTCTATTTTAAGAGGAGAAGAAATCTTTAAAATAGAGCCCAATTTAAATAAGGATATTTCTATAGCATTATATGCAAAGTCAGCAGCGGTTGTATCTCCTTGGGAAATGTGCTTAGCTTTTGCGGAAAATGCTGTAAGAAATGGAGTAAAGCTATATTTATCCTTTAAAGTTACTTCTATAAAAAAAGAAAGAGATTCCTTTTTCGTTGAATCCAATGGAACTATATTAAAAACGAAAATGATCATTAATGCTGCAGGCTTATATGCAGATGAAATCTATAACATGGTCTTAGATAACAAAGAGGATGGATTTACTATTGTTCCTGTTAAGGGTGATTATTATCTATTAGATAAAGAAGAAGGAAAGAATGTAAATCATGTTATCTTCCAAACCCCCACCAAGCTTGGTAAGGGTGTATTAGTTTCTAAGACATGCCATGGCAATTTAATTGTTGGCCCTAATGCTATAACCATAGAGGATAAGGAGGATTTTGGTGTTGATGAAAAATCCTTAGATTATATTCGTGATATGGCCAATCTTACAACAAATAAAATTAATTATAGAAATAATATAAGAAATTTCTCTGGTCTTAGAGCTAAGATTTTAAATTATGATGATTTCTTAATTGGAGAATCTAAGGTAAAGGGATTTATTAATTTTGCAGGTATTAAATCGCCAGGCTTAAGTGCTGCCCCTGCCTTTGGCCCATACGCTAAGGAAATCTTAGAGGGTATGGGAGTTAAATTTGTTAAAAATGAGGATTTTAATATTACTCCACTTCCTAAATTCTTTAAGGATATGAGCATAGATGAAATTGAAGAAAAAATTAAGGAAAATGAATTATATGGTAGAATCATCTGTAGATGTGAGACAGTATCCGAGGGTGAAATTGTAGACTCTTTACATAGACCAATTCCATGTCTTTCTATCGATGCAGTAAAAAGAAGATGCAATGCAGGAATGGGTAGATGCCAAGGTGGCTTCTGTGGACCAAAGATACTTGAAATCATGGTTAGAGAATTGCATGTTACACCTAAGGATGTATTACAGGATAAGGATGGATCGAACATTGTTTTAGAATATACGAAGGGGGGATTAGCTCATGAAGAAATATAATCTAGTCATCATCGGGGCAGGTCCTGCTGGATTATCTGCAGCCTATGAGGCCTATAAGGCTGGAGAGAGAAATATATTAATTATTGAGCGTGATATGCACCTGGGTGGTATTTTAAATCAATGTATTCATAATGGTTTTGGACTTCATCGCTTTAAGGAGGAACTATCTGGACCTGAATATGCACAAAGGTTTATTGAAATGCTAAAGGAAACCAATGTAGAGGTTAAAAGTGATTCCATGGTACTTCATATTACTAAGAATAAGGAAATTCACTATATGAATTCTAAGGAAGGATATCAGGTAATTCATGCTAAAGCGATTATCTTGGCGATGGGCTGTAGGGAAAGAACGAGAGGCGCAATTTCTATTCCAGGCGATAGAGGAAGTGGAGTATTTACGGCAGGAGCTGCCCAAAAGTACTGCAATATGGATGGCTATTTAGTTGGTAAAAGAGTCGTGATTTTAGGCTCTGGTGATATTGGCTTAATTATGGCAAGAAGAATGACTCTAGAGGGGGCAAAGGTATTAGCTGTTGTTGAGCTTATGCCTTATTCGAATGGCTTAACGAGAAATGTAGTACAATGCTTAGAGGATTTTAATATTCCCCTATATCTATCCCATACGGTTATTGATGTTATAGGACATGCTAGAGTTGAAAAGGTTATTGTCGCTAAGGTGGATGAAAATAGAAAACCAATTTTAGGCACTGAAATGGAATTTGACTGTGATACCTTATTGTTATCTGTTGGTTTAATTCCGGAAAATGAATTATCTAAGGAGGCAGGTGTTTTATTGGATAATAGAACGAATGGTCCTATTGTATATGAGAATATGGAAACCTCCATTCCTGGTGTGTTTGCTTGTGGTAATGTGCTTCATGTACATGATCTTGCAGATAATGCCTCTATTGAGGCAGGAAGAGCTGGTATAGCAGCGTATAACTATATTACAAAGGGAAATGACGAATCTGGGCCTTGTATTGATTTAAAGAATGGAGAAGATGTTTCCTATACGGTTCCTCAAAAATTGAGAATCAATAATGTAGAGGATTCCTTAAATATCTTCTTTAGAGTAAGAAGAGTAATGAAGGATAAATATTTATATGCAGAATCTGGTGGTAAGGTATTGGCTAAGGTAAAGAAATTACATTTAGCTCCAGGTGAGATGGAATCTATAAGAATCCCTAAGGAAAAGCTTATGGATGTAGTAGATTCTATTATCGTAAGGGTAGGTGATTAACATGAAGGAAATCATATGTATTACATGCCCAAGAGGCTGTCATTTAACTGTCGATGAGGTATCAAAAAAAGTTAGGGGGAATTCTTGTCCAAAAGGAGAGGCCTATGGGCTTTGTGAGGTATTCGATCCGAAAAGAGTGATTACCTCAACTGTAGTTCTTTTAGGTTCTGATTTAAAAAGATTACCTGTTAGAACAGATAAGCCTATTTCTAAAAATCTTATGTTTGATGTTATGAAGGAATTAGATAAAATTCAAGTAAAATCTCCAGTAAAATGTGGAGACATCATCATTAAAAATATATTAGGTACGGATGTAAATATTATATCCTCTAGAGATTTATAGGAGAAACTATGACAGAAACAAAGAAAAGAAGATATATTATCGCACTAGATCAAGGTACTACCTCCTCTCGTGCTGTAGTATTTGATAATTCGGGTAAAATTGTCCAAGAGGTTCAAAAGGAATTCAAGCAAATCTATCCTCACCCAGGCTGGGTTGAGCATGATGCGATGGAAATCTACGCAAGCCAGTACTCTGTTATGACAGAGGCAATTGCTCAGTGTGGTATCAGGCCGTGGCATATCTTAGCGATTGGTATTACCAATCAAAGAGAAACTACAATTGCTTGGAATAAAGAAACCGGAAAGCCAATCTATAATGCCATTGTATGGCAGTGTAGAAGAACATCCTCTATTGTTGAGGAGGTCAGACGGGATGGGCTTCAGGATTATATAAAGGAAAATACAGGGTTGGTATTAGATGCGTATTTTTCTGCGACAAAGATGAAATGGATTTTAGATAATGTTGAAGGCGCAAAAAAGCTTGCACAAGAGGGTAAGCTTATGTTTGGTACAGTAGATACATGGTTGATTTGGAAATTGACGGAGGGTAAGGTTTTTGCCACAGATTATACAAATGCTTCACGTACTATGCTGTTTAATATTAAAAAGCTTGAGTGGGATCAAAAGCTTTGTGATTATTTTGGAATTCCCATTTCATGTCTTCCTACAGTAAAGAAATCTAGTGATGATTTTGGTACGGTATCTATTTTTGGATATGAAATTCCTATTGCCGGTGTTGCCGGTGACCAACAGTCTGCCCTATTTGGGCAAGCATGCTTCCATGAAGGAGATATAAAAAATACCTATGGTACTGGATGCTTCTTGCTTATGAATACAGGAGAGCATTATGTTGAAAGTAAGAATGGACTTGTCACTACCATTGCTGCAAGCTATAACGATAAAATTCAATATGTACTTGAGGGCTCTGTCTTCGTTGGTGGTGCTGTTGTACAGTGGCTAAGGGATGAATTACACTTAATTACAGATTCCTCGGATAGTGAATATTTTGCCCGAAAGGTTAAAGATAATAATGGGGTATATGTCGTACCTGCCTTCACAGGTCTTGGTGCACCACACTGGGATATGTATGCAAGAGGTACAATCTTTGGTTTAACCAGGGGATGCAATAGAAATCACATTATTCGTGCTTGCTTAGAGGGTATTGCTTATCAAACCATGGATGTAATGGATGCAATGAAGCAAGATACTGGCCTTGAAATTGTAAATTTAAAGGTTGATGGTGGTGCATCCAAAAATAATTTCTTAATGCAATTCCAAGCCGATGTATGTGAATGCAGAGTTGAGCGTGCAAAAGTTATGGAAACAACTGCCTTAGGTGTTGCTTATTTAGCTGGACTAAAGGTTGGGGTATGGTCATCCGTCGATGAAATAAAAGGCATATGGGCATATGATGCATGCTATAATCCATCTATGGATAAGAACCAAAAGAAGGAATATGTTAAGAAATGGCATAAAGCAATTAAAATGTGCCAAGGATGGGAAATGGAAGAATAGTTGGTGGCTATAAGCCACCTTTCTATCTTTTTTTCTTAAAAAGTATAATTATTACTTAAAATTTAAATGATTTATTGTTATAATAAAATAATCTTATCTAAGGAGTTGAATTTTATGTCAAAATGGATAGAAGGCATCCCATCCTATAGGGATAGCGATGTATTAACCAATAAAGATTTATACAAAATGGCAGTAGATTATGTTGCTGAATATGAAGAGGGTAATTTAAAGCTTTTTTGCTTTTCAAAGGATTATGATGTAAGAACAGGTGTATCCATTACAGGTCGTACAGGATATGATGTTGTATATATCCTAGTTCGTTCATCCTTAGCTCCAGAGCAGGTAAAGATGACTGAATTTGAAAGGCATGTCTTAATCGCAAAAAGCTTTATTTATGGACAATCCTGTTATTTTGCATCCGTTGGAATTGGTTCTAAGGATGAAGCAAGAAGATTATCATCCTTAGCCTTAAAGGGTGATGATTATTACTATACCTACAAGGGCTTAGAATATGTACCAAGAGCGAATTATGATTCTCATGAAATCTTAGTTTTACAGGCTCTAGAGGAATTAGGTGTTGGCTATTATATTAAGAACGCAGATAATTTCAAAAAGCTTATTGGTGATGATTGTAAGCTATATTTAGAGGATGGTACTATAGTTAGCGGATATAATAATGTTTGTAGCTTCTATGATAAATGCTTTTTAGGCTTGAGGGAGAAGGGTGTTAAAACCGATTATTTCTTAGCAAAATCAGATAATTTGCCCGCACTTTACATAGAATATGTTGTGGATGGCTCTGCAACAGGTAGAGTTGTATATGTTAAGGTAGATGATTCTGATGGATTAATTACGGAATTAAGATATGATTCTCCATTAAAGCATAAGATTTCTTTTCGATGATTTTGGACCGTTTATGGTCCTTTTTTTGAGGGAGTATATGAAATATATATTATTTGATTTAGATGGCACATTAATGGATTTTAATAAGGGTGAGGCAAATGCATTTATAGATACTATGATGCATTTTAAGGCTTATATTCCCAAAAAAGAGGAGATTTCTCATTTTAGCCTTTTAAATGAAAAGCTATTTAATCAATTTGCTAAAGGGGAAATGACAAGAATTGAATTCCAAGAAAAAAGATTTAAGGAAATCATGGAGTATTTAGGTATGGATGGAGACATCTCCTTATTTAACAAATATTATGTGGAATCCTTAAAATACCAAGCAGATTTATTTGATGGAGTAGTAGATGTATTAGAAGAATTATCTAAAAAATATAGACTTTTTATTGCATCTAATGGAATGAATCAGGTTCAAATAAAAAGACTTAAAAAAGCAGGAATTTATGATTATTTTGAAAAAATTTATATATCCGAATGTATTGGTTATAATAAGCCAGATAAGGAATTCTTTGAATATATTATCAAGGATATAGAGGATGATAATAGAAAGGAATATATCATGATTGGGGATAGATATGATACGGATATCATGGGAGCTAAGAAGGTAGGTATAGATGGTATTTTATTATCTAAAGAAAAAAAGGATTGTATTACCATTTCATCTCTAAAAGATATCTTAAATTTTCTATAAAAATGAGTTTTTACTTGCAAAAGAAGAAAAAAGTTATATAATAATACTCCTACAAGGAGGTAATATATTGAAAAGTGAAGCAAAAAGAATATGTTCTGAGCTAAGGATGCTAAAAAATAAAGGGATTCATGCTTCTCGTGAGCTTTTAATGACACTTGCATCTAAGGGAACGTATTGGTACATTGTATTTGCGAATACAAAAGATTTTTCTTCTAGCATGGATGAGCTTTTTGCTGAAGCATGCTAAAGTCCCTGAGGAGGGATTTTTTTGTTTATAAAGAAATTCTAAAGTGTCAAGAAAAAATACTTGACACCTTTTTATTTTATGATATAATGATTCACGTATTATAAAAAACTTATAAAAGGAGTGTATTATATATGGTTAAAATTAGATTACAGAGATTTGGTGCTCACAAGGCTCCTAAGTATCGTATTGTTGCAGCAGATTCAAGATCCCCAAGAGATGGTAAGTTCTTAGAGATTTTAGGTACTTATAACCCATTAACTAACCCAGCTACAGTAAATGTTGATGCTGAAAAGGTTAATGCTTGGATTGCAAAGGGTGCACAGCCAACGACTACTGTTAAGAACATTTTAGTAGCAAACAAAGTTATTTCTAAGTAAGAGGTTTTGCTATGGTAAAGTTTGAAGAGTTAATCAAGAGCTTAATTCTTCCTTTAGTAGCTTATCCTCAGGACGTTGAAATTATACGTTTGAATGATTCTGAAGATGACCTTCAGTATCAGGTAAAGGTTAATCCAAGTGACTTAGGCAGAGTAATCGGTAAGGGTGGAGTCATTGCTAAGGCTATCCGTACTGTATTATATGCTGGAGCTTCTAAAGAAGGAAAAAAGATACACCTAGATATTGACGCAAAGTAAAAAAGAGGGAAAACCCTCTTTTTGTTTTACAAAAAAATTGTTATAATATAAAAAACGACAAAAAAGGAGACCTTTATATGAAAAAATATTTTAGCGCTATTGCACTAGGTATATCTATACTTGCATTAGCTTCCTGCGGTGGTGGAAATAACCCAGAAACTACAACAGTAGAACAACCTACAACTACAACAACAGCAGCTCCATCTAATGTGGTAACATTTGATGCGCGTTATTCAACAGGTACCTTAAATGATAAGGGATTAGCGGATGATATCCAAGATGGTACAATCCTACATGCTTGGAATTGGAGCTACAATACAATTAAAGAAAATATGGAGATGATTGCAAAGAGTGGCTATACAGCAGTTCAAACATCTCCAGTACAGCAATGTAAATCAACAACTAAGCAAGGCGCTTGGTCTTCCGAATGGCATAAGCTATATCAGCCTGTTGCCTTTAGTATTGCTGAGGATTCTTATTTGGGAACAAAAGAAGAGCTTAAGGAAATGTGTCAGGTTGCAGAATCCTATGGCGTTAAGGTCATAGTAGATATAGTATCGAACCATTTAGGAAATGACAATACTGGTGAGGCTGGTACATATGCTGAGGCCATTGAAACCTATGAGCCAGAGATTTTTGCAAATAAAAATAAGTATTTCCATTTGACAAATCATAATGTATCGGATGATAACGCAAAGACGGTTACTTATTATATGCTATCGAACCTACCGGATTTAAATACAAGTAATGAATATGTTCAAGGAAGAGTTATTTCTTTACTTGAGGAATGTATTGATTGTGGTGTTGATGGATTTAGATTTGATGCTGCAAAGCATATTGAAACGCCAGATGATGGTGGATATGCTTCGAATTATTGGCCAAATATTTTATCTGCTGCAACAAAATATGCAGATGAGACCTATGGCACAAAATTATATTATTATGGTGAGATTTTAAATACCTGTGGTGGAGGAAGAAAATATGATTCCTACACAAAGTATATGAGTATTACAGATAATAAACATGGTACAAACATTCAGTCTAAATTGTCTTCTAAATATATTCTAAATTCATTAAATTATTCCTTTAGTGATGATGGAACTAAGGCTGTAGTTTGGGCTGAATCTCATGATACCTATGCCGATGGTACAACCCAGGGTGCAACTCAGGATTCAATGAATAGAATTTACGCTCTTGAGGCAGCTAGAAGCGGTGCTGCACCACTATATTTCGCAAGACCGAATTCATCTACTGCAATGGGTGCAATGGGTACAAAGGCATGGAAATCTGCAGAGGTTGCTGCAATTAATAATTTCCATAATGCAATGCTTGGAAAGAATGAAACAATTTCCTACCAAAACAATCATGTTTTAGTTGAAAGAGGAACAGATGGTGTTGCTATTTTATCAAGCTTCTCTGTTAAAAAGGAAAAGGAAGTTGAATTTGAGGCTAAGGCGATTGCGGATGGTAAATATTATGATCATGTAACTGGCAAAGAGATTGTTGTTTCTAATGGTGTAATTAAGGGCACAATGTCTACTGCAGGTATTATGGTATTAATGAAGTCAGAACCAGATATTACTCCTGAGGTAGTCGTATCTAGTGAAATGGGATATTTCTATGATACTTATGATGTTACAGTTTCTCCAAAGAATGCAACATCAGCATCCTATAGTATCAATGGTGGTGATGAGGTAGCCTTTGATTCAGAAACAAAAGTAACCTTAACTCCAGATGATGAAGGTGTTGCTACACTTAGCGTTACGGTAAAGAAGGATAACAAGACCGTTACTGAGGTGTATAAGTATTATCAAGTAGAAAAGAGAGATGGCTATGTTGCAATTTCTGGTCTAAAGGATACTACTGAAAATCGATACCTTGCTTGGGTATGGCCAACAGGTAAGGATGGTCATTGGGAAGAGGTTGTTGTTTCTGGTGATGTTGCATATATTAAAGTTCCTGTGGATGAAGAAGGCAATTCATTAATTGCAAAGTCTAATTATTTATTAGCATCTTTCCCTAAGGATTATGATATTGAATCCTTATATGGCACTTCAGCAAGTGTTTGGGACGATAAGACCGGTCAAACAAGTGATTATAAGATGCAAGAGGATGTCATTGAGGTTTGTACAATTTAATTGAATAGAATTGCAGCCCTAAGGGCTGCTTTCTTTTCATATTTTTTGTAAAAAAATTTAAAATAGACATGAATAATGTCAAAAAAGCATTTATAATGCTATTAGAAATAGAAAAAGGAGTTGGTTTTAATGCTTAAAGAAGGATTTGTTATATGTGAGGAAGAGGAAAAAAGAAGAATTCTTGAAGAAAATACAATGAAAAATTATATTTTTATGACTCCAAACATTCTTTTTAAAAATATATATGGTGGTGTAAAGAAGGAAGCCTTATTCTCTTTGATGGATCATTATTCCTTATCCTATGATCTTGCAAAGGAATATATGAGATATATACCTTATGTTGTGGATAAAACCTATAATAATGTAAAATTAGATTCCTTAGTCAGTGCGAAATCCTATTTAAAGAAGATGGGATTCATAGAGGATAATCCATTATTTAATTATAGATTAAATCAATTCCCCATAACCTTTTTAACCAGTACTCCCACGAAAGAGCTTCAAAAGATTATTGTGGAATTAAAAAAGAAAACAGAGGTTATTCTTTTTACTAAGGAATCCTTAAAACTAAAACCAAACGTTTATGAATATAAATCAATTAAAGAAGAATGCTATGGCATTATGAATGAAATGAAAAAGCTACACGAGGAGGGTATTCCCTATCAAAGAATGTATTTGATAAATATGAGTAGTAATCATGAATTCATATTCAAAAGATTATCGAAAACCTATAATATTCCTATTCACTTTAAACCAATAAGAAACATAACTCATACGGCATTTGCTAAAAAATTCCTTCATTTATTAGAGGAAAAGGAATCCTTTAGTGAAATACTTGCCACAGTAGGAGATTCAAACTATATTAAGCCTTTAATGGCATTAATTAGCGATTATTCCTTAGAGGATAAAAGCCCTAAAGATTATATCGATTTCTTTCAAAGAGAATTTAAAAACTTTAAATATGAGGATACTCTATATGAGGATATGGTAAATGTATCGGATATCGTATCCTTAGGAGATATGGATTATGCCTTTTATATGGGATTTAACCAAGGCGTTTCTCCAAAAATCTATAAGGATGAGGAATATTTATCCGATTCCTTACTTCACGAATTAGGACTTTCTACATCGGTAGAAAAGAATATTGAAGAACGAAATAAATTAATATTCTTTATAGAAAACACAAAGAATTTATTTATATCCTATCCGATTAAGGTTCAGGTTAATGAATTATATCCATCCTCCTTAATTCAAGCGTTAGATTTAAAGACCTACACGAAGGATGCCCCTCTTGGCTATTCCTTAGCTGAGGATAATTTAAGGCTTAGTGTGGATATGTCTATATATGATAAAACAAAGGAGATTTCACCTAAGCTTGAATTCTACAATGTAGAACATATTCCATATAACACCTATGATAATACATTCAAGGGTATTTCTAAATGGCACATGGAAGAAAGATTTAAGGAGAATGCATCCATTTCCTTATCCTATTCTACAATGAAGTATTATTTCGAATGTCCATTCCATTATTATTGCGATAATATCTTAAAGCTATCTACCTTTGAATCGACCTCCGCAACAAGATTAGGTACCTATTCTCATGCGGTTTTACAGGATTCCTATAATAGCGATTTTGATTTTGTAAAATCGACAGAAAAGAACCTTAATGAAGGAATTAAGGATCTTAATTCAAAGGATGCCCTTAAGGATAAATTCTATTTTAATCAAATGAATGAAATATTAATGAATTTAATTCACTATAATAAGCATCACGAGGAAATAAGTGAGCTCAAAAATGTATTATGTGAAGAGCATATTATATTTGAAGAAGGAAATTTAAAATTCCATGGATTTATCGATAAGCTTTTATATGCAGAAATCAACGGTGAGATTTATGCAGCAATTATGGACTATAAAACAGGCAAGGATTATATTACATTAGATAATGTAGAAGATGGATTCCATTTACAGCTACCTTCTTATATGTATTTATTATCTAAAGCAGAAAGATTTAAGGGTAAAAAAATTCATATTATTGGTATTTATTTACAAAAGGTAAATATGATTGCATTAGATCGTAATTTAGATAAGCTTGAGCAAAGAGAAAAAAGCTTCCGTCTTCAAGGCTTTACAATATCAGATCCAGCTTTAATTTTAATGCTTGATCCATTCTATAATAAAAGTGATTATATTCAATCTATGATGACAACGAAAAATGGGAATTTTGGTAGATTTGCGAAGCTATTAAGTGAAGAACAAGAGGAGGATTTAATTGAGCTTGTGGATGTGTTTATTCATAAAACTAAAGATGGAATTATGGAAGCACAATTTGATATAGCACCAAAAAGAATTGAAGGAAATGATGTTTCCTGTACATTCTGTAAATATAAGGATATTTGCTTCAAGAAATATGAAGATTATGTTTTCTTAGAGGAAAAGAAATTTGGAAGTGAGGTGGAATAATGGCTTGGACAAAAGAACAAGATGAAGCTATTCATAGAAGAGGAGAATCGATTATTGTTTCTGCGGGTGCAGGTAGTGGAAAAACTGCAGTACTTTCAGAAAGAATACTAGATTATTGCAAGCAGGGAAACGATATAAGAAGAGTATTGGTCTTGACCTTCACTGAGGCTGCAGCCTTTGAAATGAAGGAAAGAATCAGAAAGAAGCTTAAGGAAAACCAATTATTTGAACAAGCTGAACTTATTGATTCTACCTACATCACAACCTTTGATTCCTACTCTTTATCCATTGTGAAAAAATATTATTATATGCTTGGCTTAAAAAAAGGCATTTCTATCATGGATGGTGCTTTAATTTCGGTTAAGAAGGAAGAAATCATAAGAAATTTATTTACAGAATATTACTTGAGTGAAAATCAAAAATTTCTATCCTTCTTAAAAAAATACTCCCTTCAGGATGATAAGAGTGTATTTAAAATGGTATACGATATGTCTTATACCTTAGAATTAATCGTTGATTTCGATCTATTTATAAAGAATTATGAGAATGATTATTTTTCAAATTCCAAGATGAATGAAATTCTAAACTGTTATTATAAATATACACAAGAAGAGGTATCTATAGTAATCGATTTATTAAAGGATTTAAAGCTTCTGGCATCCTATGATTCTCCAAGTGTATCCTTATATGAAACCTTAGATTTATTCCTATCCCATATTTCTATTCAGGATTCTTATGAAAATTTATATAGCGAACTAGGTGGCTTTGAACTACCTAGAGTAAGCCCTAAGGCAAGCGACAGAGTCAAGGAATTAAAGAAAGAGGCCTCAGATCGTCTATCGGATTTGAAAAAGAATGTTTTTAAGAATTATGAGAGTCTTTCATCAATGAAGGAGGAAATACTTTCCATTAAGGAGGATGTATTATTCCTACTTGATATGACTAAGGAGGTCTTGGATCGTTTATTTGAATATAAAAAGGAAGTCAATATGTTTGGCTTTATGGATATCGCTAAGCTTTTGATTGCTTTAGTCAAGAATAATGAAGAAATAAGATTAGAATTAATGCATTCCTACGATGAAATATTAGTAGATGAATATCAGGATACCTCAGATATCCAAGAAACCTTCCTATCCTTAATCGAAAATAATAATCGATATATGGTAGGTGATATTAAGCAAGCAATCTATCGCTTCCGTAATGCAAATCCTTATATTTTTAAAGAAAAATATAATCGCTTTTCCGCACATGATTCAGGCTATAAAATTGATTTAACCTATAATTTTAGATCTAGATCTGAGGTGTTAGATAATATTAATTTATTATTTAATTCTTTAATGAGTGACGATTTAGGTGATGCGAATTATATACAGGATCATCAGATGCAATTTGGTCAAAAGGATTATTTAAAATTAGAACAGAATATCGATTTCAATTTAGATATATTAAGCTATGAAATGGATGAGGAATCTAATTTCAGCCAAGCAGAAATTGAAGCATTCATTATTGCAAAGGATATAAAAACTAAGCTTTCTATGAATATAAAGGCATTACATAAGGAAGGATTCTCTCCTATATCCTATAACGATTTTGCGATACTTATATCGGATGCAAAGGAATTCTTAACCTTTAAATCGATTTTTGAATATTTAAATATTCCATTATCGATTGAAGCGTCCTTAGATTTAAAGCAATCGATATTACCAACATTATTTAAGAATATCTTTATTGTATTATCGAATACCTTAGAAAAGAAGTATGACCAAGAATACTATCACGCTTTAGCAAGTATCGCAAGAAGCTTCTTATATGAATATACAGATGAGGATATTTATCGATTCATTTACTTGAAGGAGAATTATCCGATTTTAGAGGATTTTCATTCCTTAATCCCCTATCTTGATTCTTCCTATAGTACTTTATTTTATAAAATGAATGATGTATTTCATATTTATGATAGATTATCTAAAATTGGTGATGTGGATTCATCCTTAGTAGTCTTAGAATATATGCATACCATAATCTCAAGCTTTGATGAGCTGGGCTATGATATTCATGAGGCTAAAGGCTATATCAAGGCTTTATTAGATTCTGAAATTAAAATGGAATATAAGCCAGAATCCTCTAGAAAGGATGCCGTAAGAATTATGACGATTCATAAGTCGAAAGGCTTAGAGTTCCCTTATGTCTATTTCCCACTTTTGACCAAGGTCTTTAATCAGGCAGATATGAGAGCGACGGTAGGCTTATCGAAAAAATATGGTATTTTCATTCCTTTCGTGGATGATGGACAATCCTCAACGATTATAAAAAGCCTATATTCTAAGGAGGTTCATGATGAGGATTTATCCGAAAAGGTAAGATTGTTATATGTTGCCCTAACACGTGCAAGAGAAAAGATGATTCTAATTCTTCCAAAGAGCGCTCCAAAGAATATAACAAAGAATAATATGAAATCCTTTGCGGATATGATTTCTTATGCGAATAGCTTAAATAGCTATTATAAGGATATAGAGCTTGCGGATTATGATATCTCTGATTATAAGCTATCCTTGAAGAAAAAAGAAAAATTTAATGGAAGTATCAAGCTAGAATACAAGAATGAGGAATTCCCTAAGGAGGTATTTAAGCAACAAATCTCTAAGGAATTATCTCATCTTCCTTCTAAAGAGGAAAAGAAAGTATTAGAGCTAGGTACTAAATTCCATCTAGCATTAGAGGCAATCGATTTTAAGAATATAGATTTAGATTCTATGCCTATGGATTCGTTTATTAAAGAAACCTTAAAGGAAGTATTAAAGAACGAAATATTTAAAAATATTTCTAATGCAAAGGATTATCATGAACATGAATTCTATTTCAATGATGGGAATAATACCTATCATGGTAGTATCGATTTAATGCTTGAATATAAGGATCATATTGATATTATCGATTATAAGCTATCCAATATAGATTCTATAGAATATAGAAGACAGCTATCGATTTATAAGAAATACGCAGAAAAATCTAGCGGAAAGAAAGTGGATTGCTATTTATTATCTTTACTAAAAAAGAAAATTGAAAAAATCGAATTATAATAGAAATGGCTTCGGCCATTTTTATTGATTTTTTAGGGTTAAAATAGTATACTTAAGGTAATTAGTGAGGTCGATTTTATGAAGTATTATATGTGTGGCCATATTATGACAACTCATGGTATTCATGGGGATTTAAAAGTAAAAAATTATTCTGATTTTGATCGCTTTCAAAAGGGTGCAAAATTATATATTTTACATGGAAAGGATTATATCCTAGTTAAGGTATTAAAGGCCTCTAGCTTTGGGAATTACCTTCTTGTTCGCTTTGATGGATTAGAGGATATTAATTTCGTTGAAAAGTACCATAGTGATGATATTTATATTGCTGAAGAGGATAGAAGAGATACTCTAGAGGATGGAGAATTCTATTATTCCGATTTGATTGGTAAGAAGGTTATCAATCAAGATGGAGAAGATAGAGGTATGGTAGAAGAAATAAGAGAAATGCCTCATAAGAAATATTTAGCCATTCGCTATAAGGATAAGATTCACCTTGTTCCATTTATGGAAGAATTCATTGGTGATGTTTCTGAAAAAATCGTTGTAAAGGAAATTGAGGGATTGTTTTGAAAATAAAAATTTTAACCTTATTTCCGGATATGTTTACCGGATTTATTGATGAATCTATTATAAAGCGTGCCATTGAAAAGGGCGTTGTTGAGGTTTCTTTAATTGATATAAGACAATATTCGCAAGATAAGCATAAGCATGTGGATGATACACCTTGCGGAGGTGGCGCTGGCATGGTAATGGCAGTTGATGTTGTCGATAGGTGCATCAAGGCAAATACAAATGAACATAGCCATATCGTCATGATGACACCACAGGGTGAAACCTATAATCAGAAGAAGGCATTAGAGCTTTCTAAGCTCGATGAGCTTGTCCTTCTTTGTGGACACTATGAGGGCTTTGACGAAAGAATTAGAAGCTATGTTGATGAGGAGGTTTCCATTGGTGATTTCGTGCTTACCGGTGGGGAAATTGCCGCAATGGTCATTTCGGATTCTGTTATAAGATTATTAGATCATGCGATAAGAAAGGAATCTTATATGGAGGATTCCTTCTCTATAGGACTATTAGAATATCCACAATACACAAGACCTATTGAATATGATGGTATGAGAGTTCCTGATGTTTTATTAAGTGGAAATCATAAGAATATTGAAACATTTAGAAAAAAGGAATCCTTAAGAAGAACCTATAAAAAAAGGCCAGATTTGTTAAACAAATACAAATTAAATAAAGAAGAAGAAAAACTTTTAAAAGAAATTATTGAGGAGGAAAAAGTATGAGACAAGCTGGAATGTTGCTTCACATTTCATCACTTCCAAGTGAGTATTCCATTGGTTCGATTGGTAAGAGTGCTTATCAATTTATTGACTTTTTGGAAAAAGCAGGACAAAAGGTATGGCAGATTATGCCTATAGGACCAACTTCCTATGGTGATTCTCCATATCAAGGCGTGAGCGCATTTGCGTTCAACCCATATTTTATTGATTTAGAACTATTAGTTTCTGATGGATTATTAGAGGAATCTGAACTTCCAGAGAAAAGAAGATGCTACAAGGCAGATTATGGTTATTTATTTAATAACCGCTTTAATGTTTTAAGAAAGGCATTCAAAAGAAGAAGAAAGGTTCAAGCTAAATTTAAAAAATTCCGTGACGAGGAAGAATATTGGCTAAAGGATTATGCTGTTTATATGGTATTAAAGGAAAACCATAACTATGCATCCTGGGATACATGGGAGGATGATTTTAAATATAGAAATCCTAAGGCCTTAGAAAAGTTTATGGAAGAGGAAAAGGAAAGAATTCTTGAATGGCAATTCTACCAATTCATATTCTATGATCAATGGATTAGATTAAAGAAATATGCGAACGCTCACGGAGTATCTATTATGGGGGATATGCCAATTTATTGTGCATATGATTCTGTAGATGTTTGGGCAAACCCTGGTGATTTCCAGCTGGATGGTGCGCTAAAGCCATATGCGGTTGCAGGATGTCCACCAGATGCCTTCAGTGCCGATGGTCAGCTTTGGGGTAACCCTCTTTATAACTGGGGCAGAATGAAGCAAGAGGGCTATGCTTGGTGGGTAGCTAGAGTGAAGCATGCCCTAAAGGTATTTAATATTTTAAGAATTGACCATTTTAGAGGCTTTGCCGGATATTTTTCTATTCCTTATGGTGCACCAAACGCAAAGGGTGGACATTGGGAGGATGGCCCTAGATACGAGTTATTTGAAAAGATTAAGCAGGAATGCCCTAATGCCAATATTGTAGCTGAGAATTTAGGCTTATTAACTCCGGATGTAGAGGAACTATTAGCACAGTGTGGCTTCCCAGGAATGAATATCTTCCAATTTGAGTGGGGAGATTGGAACTGGAGAGTACCTATTTATAAGGGATATCCAACCAACAACGTATTCTATTCTGGTACGCATGATAACCAAATGATTTCCTCCTTCTATGAATCGTTATAGGAATGGCAGAAGCTAAAGGTTAATGCGCTTGTGGGTATTAACTGGGGAGATTGGCCAGCAAGAAAAATTATTGAATGGTGTATGAGAACGGCCTGTGATACTTGTATTATTCCACTTCAGGATTATTTGGGATTAATGGATGAACAGGGTAGAATGAATATTCCATCGAAAGCATCTGGCAACTGGCAATATATGGCAAAGCCTGAGGACTTCAGTGAAGATTTATTAAATTATATTAAGTGGATTACAAAGGATTCAAATCGATAATATGTATAATTACATCATAACTACGGATGACATAAGTGCCGCAAACGAAAAAATTGAACAAATTAAAAAAAGCCTGTCATCCGAGTATGATGAAATAGGCTATGATATCGAAGAGGAAGGTGTATTATCCTTAGTCGATGAGCTTACAACCATATCCTTATTTGATACATTAAAATTCATTACTGTAAAGGGTGCTGAGGCAATTACTAAGCAATCGGAATCTGCCCTTAAGGAATTATATACAGCTATGAATGACAGAAGTTCAGAAAATGTATTGATTTTCTTATTCACAAAGGATACAGACTACCAAAAGAGCGATAAATTCAAAAACTTAAGAAAATATGCAACCTATATCGATATTAGAATAAAGAATATCCCCCTAGATCAATATGCCAAAAGGCAGTTTGAAGAGGATGGATATAAGATTCAAGAGCAAACGCTAAATCTACTCATTACCTATGTAGATAGCCTATCTAGCTTACAAAGAGCAATAGAAATCCTAGAATTATATAAGGCAGAGGAGAAAAAGATTACAACACCAGATGTTGAACTTATGGTATCTAAGCCGCTCGATAATGATGTATATCAATTGATCAGTGCATTTTTAAGCTATCATACAAAAGAAGTATTTTCTATTTATAGGGATTTGAAGATTTTAACAAAAATTCAATCCTCCTTCTTGGTTTCTTTGCTGATTAATAAATTTCAGGAAATGTATAATGTTTCTATTTTACTTAAAGGTGGCATGAGCCAAAATGATATTGCCGCTTTATTTAATGTATCCTCTGGTAGAGCCTACTATATGGTACGTAATGCGAAATCCTCTTCTTTATCTAAAATAAAGTCAAATTTAGAGGATTTAGTTCAATTAGAGGCGGATATCAAAAGTGGTAAAATTAAGGATGATTTAGGATTAGAATTATTCTTCTTAAAATAAATAAATAAAACAAAAAAAAGAACTGCTCAAACAGTTCTTTTTTTAAGTTAAAACATATCTATTACTTTAATGTATTAACTGCAGAAGCTAATTCAGACTTATGTCTAGCAACATAATTCTTATGAACGATGCCCTTAGCCTGTGCCTTGTCTAACTTCTTATAAGCGTAGCTTAAAGCTTCCTGTGCTTTAGCAGCATCTTTAGCCTCAACTGCAGCGAATACAGCCTTCATTGCAGTTTTTAAAGATGATTTGAATGCTACATTTGCTTTTCTAGCCTTTTCATTTGTACCAACACGCTTAATCTGTTGTTTAATGTTTGCCATAGTTTTTCACCTCCGCTATCACATGCAATGACAATTATATCATTACAGAAATACTAAATCAAGTAAAAATTTAAATTTTTCCATGTTTAAAGAAGCATGAGTTTTCATTACTTTCATGCTCAAAATGGAAGAAATTTTTTATAAGCCGTAGGAAGTGCAATTTGTGTATTTATTTCTTCTATACTATAGGATGGATAATCCTTTAAATCCCTTGTATAAGCTATATAGGCTTTAATATTCCATAGCTGATGAGAGAAGATGTGCTTACCCTTCTTCATAAGAGTAATATTTTGAATATCTAGATCATATTTTTCCTTAATGGAATCTATGATTTCAAATTCACTCATATAGGAGTCGAGTAGTATAGGTGCATTTAAGCCCTTTAATACACCATCCTCCTTCGGAAGAAATATATATCTATCCTGATCTGTTATAAAAATCATGCTATATTCGAAATATTCCTTTTCTGGCTTTATCTTTTTCTTAGGAAATTCAAATACTTTATTTTCCTTATAGGCCTTACATAAGCCATTTAATGGACATTTATCGCATAGGGCCACCTTTGGCATACAAATGGTTGCACCAAGATCCATTAGGGCTTCATTGAATGCGCCATAATCCTTATCCATAATCGATTCAATATATTCCTTATATTGCTTTTTTGTTGATTCCTTTAATATATCAGAATCATCTAGATTCAATCTTGTAAATATTCTTAAAACATTACCATCTACAGCTGCATATTTTAAATTATATGCTCTAGATAATATAGCACCAGCTGTATATGCTCCAATACCAGGAAGCTGGATTGCATCCTTATAGGAATTAGGAAATACACCATTATGATGATTTACAATCTCTATAGCGCATTTTTTTAAATTTTTTGCTCTAGAATAATATCCGAGGCCCTCCCATAATTTAAATAGCTTATCCTCTGCTATATTTGCTAAATCATAGAAGCTTGGAACCTCTTGAATAAAACGATTGAAATAAGGAATTACTGCTTGAACTCTTGTTTGCTGAAGCATTATTTCACTTAAATATATTTGATAGGAATCTACATTTCCTCTCCAAGGTAAGTCTCTTTTGTTTTCCTTAAACCAAGAGAGGATTAACGAATAGAATGTGTTCATAAAATCACCATGAGTATTATAGCATAATTTGATAAAAATAACCTAAAAAATAATAAAAAATAAGGACATTTTACGAGGCGTTGTGAAATTAAAAAATGGCTTAACTAAGCCATATTTTTGTGGTATAATGAATTTGTCGACGAAAGCGGCTAATAGTTTTAAAACTAAGATAAAATACTTTTTGAAAGAAGATTGATTTATTTCTTTTAGAATAATCGTTTCTATGATATAATATCTTTGATATTTTTCATAGGAAGTGATTTTATGACATTACCTAATAAACTAACAATAGGTAGAATTATAGCAGTACCTCTAATGGTTACGGTTGCATGTATTCCTGCATTAAATGATCATTATATTTTTCATGATAGTGGTTGTTATTTGACTATTGCAAATTTCGTTAATTTAATGATATTTATTCTTGCATCGATTACCGATTTTTTGGATGGTCACATTGCAAGAAAATATAATTTGGTTACTACATTTGGTAAATTTGCAGACCCACTTGCAGATAAGATGCTTGTATTGACATCCTTTTTAATCTTAATGGTTCAAAATGATCTACAGTATTATCCTGCATCTGTATTAGAAGGATGGCCATATCATCTTACCGTTACACCACTTTGGGCAGTTGCGATCATTTTAATTCGTGAGCTTATGGTTTCAGGAGTTCGACTTGTGGCTGCACAAAAGGGCGAGGTAATTGCTGCTGGAATGTCTGGTAAGGTTAAGACATTTGTTACTATGATTGCTTTAATTTTTGCATTTATTGCAACCGTACATGTATCTATTGCAATCCTTGCGTTAGTATTAGTATATGTTTCAGTAATACTCACAATATATTCTGGTATCGTTTATTTAAAGAATGCTAAGGATATATTACTTGAATCAGTATAATAGGAGGAAAAATATATGGCAGAAGTCACAAGAGAACAAGCTCTTGAAAATGCACTTAAGACCATTGAAAAGGAGTTTGGAAAAGGCTCTGTTATGCGTCTTGGAGATAGAGTAGATCAAAAGGTTGAGGTTATACCTTCTGGTTCTATTGGATTAGATAAGGCCCTAGGTGTAGGTGGCTACCCTAAGGGAAGAGTTATTGAGGTTTATGGGCCTGAATCCTCAGGTAAGACTACATTCGCGCTTCATGCAATTGCAAATGCACAAGCTACCGGTGGCTATGCAGCATTTATTGATGCAGAGCATGCACTAGACCCTGTATACGCAAAAAATTTAGGTGTTGATGTTGAGAATTTAATTTTATCTCAGCCAGACTCAGGCGAACAGGCACTAGAGATTGCAGAAGCATTAATAAAGAGTGGTTCTGTAGATATTATAGTTATTGACTCTGTTGCAGCATTAGTGCCTGAGGCTGAATTAAATGGCGATATGGGAGATTCTCATGTTGGTTTGCATGCAAGATTAATGTCCCAAGCTATGCGTAAGCTATCTGGTATTATTGCTAAAACAAATTGTGTTGCTATCTTCATCAACCAAATTCGTGAGAAGGTTGGTGTTATGTTTGGTAACCCAGAAACTACAACCGGTGGTAGAGCATTAAAGTTTTTTGCCTCCATCCGTATGGAAATCAGAAGGGGCGAAGCTATTAAGGATGGCACAACCGTCATTGGTAACCGTACAGCTATTAAGGTTGTAAAGAATAAGGTTGCCCCACCATTTAAGACTGCAGAGGTAGATATCGTTTACGGTAAGGGTATTTCTAAAATTGGTGAAATTGTCGATATGGCTGTGAATGCAGATATTATTCATAAGAGCGGTGCTTGGTTCTCTTACGAAGGAAATAAAATTGGCCAGGGTAGAGAGAATGCAAAGGAATTCTTATTAAATAATCCTGAGGTGGCAAAGGAAATCGAAGATAAGGTTCGTGCTTTATAATTTATGAAATATGGGACTCGCTAAGAGTCCCTAAATTTCTGTTGACTTTGGATTTTCAATTTGCTATAATGATGTAGCAACCTTGGTAGATGTCGACGTACTCAAGAGGCTCAAGAGGCTTCCCTGCTAAGGAAGTAG